>JASHRA010000266.1 GCA_030038765.1 Candidatus Dormiibacterota bacterium
AGGCCGGGATCCTGGCGCAGCAGCCCGATGCCGCGCCGGCCGGGGCCGACGTCGGCGCCGGAGCCGGCCTGGCTGAGGCGCCTGCCCTCCATGTCGATCCAGCCCCGGCTCAGCCGGAGCAGCCCGGCCAGGGCCTCGAGGGCGGTGGTCTTGCCGGCCCCGGAGCGGCCCAGCACGGCCAGCCGCTGGCCCGCCCCGAGCTCCAGGCTCAGGCTGACCGCGAACTGGCGGCGGCGGACCTCAAAGTCGGCGGCGAGCATGCGCGCTCCACAGGTAGGCGGCCACCGGCAGCGGCAGCGCCACCACCAGCAGCACCAGGGCGAAGGGAAGGGCCGAGGCCAGGCCCGTCTCCTGCAGCGTGGTCCAGATCTGCATGGGCAGGCCGTAGGGGTGGTAGGCGATGATCAGGACGGCGCCGAAGGCGCCCATGGCCCGGGCCCAGGTGACGGCCAGGGCGGCGGCCAGGCCGGGCGCGGCCAGGGGCAGCGTGACCCGGCGCCAGGTCCGCCCCCGGCGGTCGCCGAGGAGGGAGGCGGCCCGCTCCAGCTCCGGGTCCACGGCGGCGAAGGCGGCCTCGGCGCCGATCACGTAGTAGGGCACGGACTCGTAGATCTCGGCGATGACCAGGGCCAGGAAGGTGTTGGTGGCGCTGAGGTTGAGGTGGCCGATGGCCTGCCCGATGGGGGTTTCGGGGCCGACCATGAAGACCAGCAGCAGCCCCACCACCAGGGGCGGGGTCAGCAGGGGCAGGATCACCCCCACCTCCCAGAGGCGGGGCAGGGGGAGACGCTGGCGGGCCAGCAGGTAGGCCAGGGGGGTGCCCAGCAGCAGGATCACCGCCAGGGCCACGAGGGAGGCCTGGACCGACGTCACCAGGGGCCCCAGCGCGCCGGGGGCGCGCAGGGCGTCCGCCACCGCGCCCGGCGAGGTGTGGACCAGGAGCGCGATGAGGGGCCCGAGCAGGGCCACCCAGACCAGGAGGGCGCCCAGCAGGGCGCTCCAAGTGGTGGCGCGGACCCCGCCGGCGGAGAGCGCCCGCGGGGCCGGCGGAGCGGTCAACCCTTGGCTGTCAGGGCCCTTATCGCCTTGGGAGCGGCGGACTTCTGGCCCAGCAGGGCGGGTGGCAACAGTTGGTATCCCAACCGCTTCATGATCCCACGCGCCTTGCTGCCGAGGAGGAACTTGACGAAGGCGGTGGCCGCCCCAGGATCGGTGCCCTTCAGCACCGAGGCCTCGAGGTCGAGCAGGGAGCCCTTCACCACCTGTCCGTCGGAGAGGGTCAGCGAGGCGGACTCGTAGCTGGCGACGTCACTGGGATCGCCGAAGTCGATCTCGGCGGGCAGCTTGACGTAGGGCAGCCCCAGCTGGACCGCCTGGGGCAGGTAGGCGCTGGCGGCGTCCAGCTCCCCCGCCTGGAGGGTGGGCTCGAGCCCGGTCTCGGAGAAGATCTGCGAGGTGGGGTTGCTGCCCCCGAGGTCGGCCGCGGCGGTGGCGGCGCTGATGCCGAGGTCCTTCTGGGCCAAGTGCACCATCATGATGAAGCCCTGCCCCTGCGGGTCCACGTTGGGGTCGGTCCGGCCCAGCTTGAAGCCGGGCGTGGCCAGCAGGGTGAAGAGGTCCTTGATCGGCAGCTTGCCCTGGGAGATCTTCTTCAGCTCCGCCGCGTGCGGGCCCTTGGGGTTGTAGGCGACCACGATGGGGCTGGAGGCGAAGCTCACCGCCCAGCTGGTGAACTTGGGCTCCAGGACCTGCATGGGGGCGGCCCCGATGGGGACGAAGACGTTGGGCGTGATCTCCCCGGCCACGATCTCCTGGGCCAGCCCGTCGCTGCCGGCGGAGATGTTCTGGTACTCGTCCCCGGTGGCCTTGATGAAGGGCGGCCCCAGGTACTTGTCCATGAGCAGCTGGAGTGAGCCGGCGCTGGCGATGTTGGCCAGCTCGGGGGTCGCGCTGGCGCTGGCCGGGAGGGTCATGGCGCCGGCGCCGGCGAGGCCGGCCAAGCCCAGTGCTGCCAACCACGCCCCCGCCCGCCAGCGTCGCCGCATGCCGCTAGCCTAACACCAGAACGGCTAGCAGGTCTTGCCGCTCGGGAGACGGGATCGCGCCCTCGGAGGGAGAGGCGGCCGGGGCCGGTCAGTCGCCTCCGGAGGGGGGCCCGGGCTCGCCGAAGCGGTCGATCTTGGCCGCCATGATGAGGTCGTTGCGGGTGAGCCCGTGGGCCACGTGGGTGCTGAGCTCGACCTCCAGGTAGCCCCAGCCCAGGCGGAGGTCGGGATGGTGCCCCTGGCGCTCCGCCAGGAGGGCGACGCGGGTGGCGAGGGAGAAGGCGGAGGCGAAGTCGCGGAAGCGGAAACGGCGCCGCAGGCGCTCGGTCTCCAGCTCCCAGGCCGGGTCCAGCTCGGCCGCCAGCGCGCTCGCCTCCGCGGTCGAGAGGAGGGGCGTCTCCCCGCTGCAGGCCTGGCAGCGCTCGCGGGCCAGCTGGCTCATCCCCCGTCCCCGCGGGGGGCGGCGCCGCAGAGCTCCAGGATCCGGGCCGCGATGGCCAGCGCGCCGGCGTAGGTCGCCTCCATGCCTTCGAACTGGAGGCCGCGCGCGCCCAGGGTGCGGGCCTGGGTGTAGGGCGTGTCCGAGGCGTAGTGGATGACGCCCACGTCCATGGAGGGGCGGGTCAGGTCGACCTGCTCCCGGTTGGGGTAGCGGTTGCTGTCGCCGGACTCGTAGACCGCCCCCAAGTAGGGGCCCGCCTCCATCTCCACCACCGTGTACGCGTCCCGGTAGTAGCTCTCCAGGTAGGCGCGGTTCTGGAGGAAGGTGCTGCGCACCGAGACCGCCCGCTGCCGGTCGAGGACGGAGCGGGAGCGCAGGAAGGGGGCGACCCGGTCGAAGGTGAAGCAGTTGCTGAGCCAGTAGGTGTTGCCGCTCTGCTCGTCGTGGATCACGTCCGAGACCATGACGTCGCCGACGTCGGCGTTGAGGGTGGCCGCCTTGCCCAGGACGTAGACGCCGGCCACGGGCTCGGTCGCCTCCAGCACCTGGCGCAGGATGTGGTAGGCGCCGAGGCCGAGCGGGTACTGGATGTTGAGGATCACGTGGGGGGCCCGGGCCAGGCGCTCGGCCCCGCCCGGGGGCAGTGCCAGGCGGGGGTCGAGTCGAGCGGGGTCGAGGCGGTCGAGGACGATCAGCTGGGCGGCGACGTCGGTCCCGGACTGGGAGGGCACGTGGAAGATCCCCTCCTGGCGCTCCTCGCTGGTGCGGGCCTGCCACTCCTCCGGATGGGCCTCGAACCAGCGCCGCGCGGCGTAGTAGAGGAAGTTCTCCCGGGAGTGGTGGCCGCCGGGCTGGGCCAGCTCCCGGGCCAGCTGGCGGAGCTCCGGGTCGCCCTCCCGGCGCACCCAGGCGGCGACCACCTCGGCCCGGTCCCGGGCCACCCCGGAGAGGAGGTTGACGAGGGAGTGGGCGTTGCTGCTGACGAAGAAGAGGGGGCGATCCTGCAGCCCCTCGGTGCGGAGCACGTCGCCGAGCGGCCGCCACCACTCCCTGGTGGCCCTGGCGTAACCCACCTGGGAGCCGCCCAGGAGCTGGATGCCGACGTCGAGGGGACGCTCCCGGAGCCGGTCCAGGAACTCCGGCAGCCGCTCCCCGAAGACCGCCTCCAGGCGGGCCCAGTCGTCGGCCGCCACCTGGAGCCGGGCCCGCACCTCGGCCTGGTCCAGGTGCTCCTCCCCGCCGAGGAGCGCGTGGGCCTTGTTCCACTCGATCTGGACCGCCACCAGGGTGGGGACCAGGTCGTCGAGGTCGGAGCTGCTGGCCAGGGCCACGGCCAGGGTGTGGCGCTCGGCGTTCCACCACCAGCGGCGGCGCCGTCCCGGGGCCACCACCGGCACCCAGTCGGAGGGCTCGGTGCCGCGCAGCCGGAGCAGCCGGTCCGGGGTCTGGCCCAGGACCACGTGCTCCAGCTCCAGGACCACCGGCGGCAGCCGGCGCAGGCCGTAGAGCAGGGCGCCGCTGTCCAGGCGCTCCTCGGCGCCCCAGGGGTGGAGCGAGGACTGCATCTCCAGGTGGGCTCGCTCCAGGACCTGGAGCCGGAGCTCGCCGGAGGAGCGCAGCACGGTGTGGAAGGTGCGCACGTAGAGCTCGACCCGCTCCTCGCCGGAGATGCCGCCGGCGGAGGGGGCCGGGCTCGGGGCGGGCGCCGGGCTAGCCGTCGCCCCCGGCTCCTGTGGCCGGGACCGGTCCCGTCTGGGAGCGGCGCCAGGGGGCGCCGGCGGGCAGCTCCTCGCCGCCGTGGACCTGGGGCAGGACGCGCACGGCGAAGCCCTGCCCCGGGCCGGCCGGCTCCAGCCGGCCCAGGTAGCGCCAGCTGCCGTTGGAGTGGGGCGGGTCCAGCTCCATGGCCCGGGCCCGCCCGGAGCGGATCCGACCCTGGCCGTCGAGCGGGCCCTGGAGCAGCTCGACGCGCACCTCGGCCGGCTCCAGGCCGCCCAGCCGAACCTCCGCCTCGACCAGGGATCCACGTCCCGGGGGCGGCCCGCCGGGCTCCTGCAGCAGGCGCGCCGAGACCGACGCCCCCTCCAGCGCCCGCTCCAGCCGGCCCCAGTCCCCGTGCCGCGCCCGGGCCGCGGCGTGGGGGTCGGAGGCGGAGAGGAGGGGGGCCTCCAGGGCCGGGCGGTAGAGCCGACGCACGTAGTCGGCCACCATCCGCGAGCCCAGCACCAGCGGGCCCACGGTGACCAGGCTGCGGCGGACGGTGGCCATCCAGCGCGGCGGCGGGCCGCCCTGCGGGCGGCTGAAGAAGGCGGGCACCACCTGCTCCTCCAGGAGGCGGAAGAGCTCCTCCGCCTCCAGGCGGTCACGGACCTCGTGGTCGGCCTCGTCGTCGTGGGAGGGGATGGCGAAGCCGTTGCGGCCGTCGTAGGCCTCGTCCCACCAGCCGTCCAGGATGGAGCAGTTGAGGGCGCCGCTGAGGGCCGCCTTCTGGCCGCTGGTGCCGCAGGCCTCGAGCGGCCGCCTCGGGGTGTTGAGCCAGAGGTCGGAGCCCTGGTAGAGGGCGCGCGCCAGCTCCAGGTCGTAGTCCTCGAGGAACGCCACCCGGGGGCTGAGCGTGGCGGCCCGCCGCACCAGCTCCTGGATGATCTGCTTGCCCTGCTGGTCCTGGGGATGGGCCTTGCCCGCGATCACCAGCTGGATGGGCCGGTCCGGGTCCTGCAGGAGCCGCGCCAGCCGCTCCGGCTGGGAGAAGAGCAGGAGCGCCCGCTTGTACTCGGCGACCCGGCGCGCGAAGCCGATGGTGAGGGCCGCGGGGTCGAGCGCCTCCGCCCCCTCCCCTCCCCCGGCCCGCTCCCGCCGGGCCCGGGCCAGGGCCACGAGGCGCTCCCTCCCCGGCTGCCGCGCCTGCCAGAGGTCGAGGTCGGAAGCGGCGTTGAGCGCCCTCCAGTCGGCGGCCCCGTGGACGTCCCAGCGGGGCCCCAGGAAGCGGTCCAGCAGGTGGGCCATCTCGGGCGAGGCCCAGTGCCGGGCGTGGACCCCGTTGGTGACCGCCTGGATGGGGACCTCGCGGGGCAGCAGGCCGGGCCAGAGGGCGGAGAACATGCGCTGGCTGGTGCGGCGGTGGAGCTGGGAGACGGCGTTGGCCCGGGCCGACAGGCGCAGCCCCATGACGGCCATGTTGAAGGGGTCCTCGGTGGCCTGGCCGGGGAAGTGGCCCAGCGCCATCAGGCGCTCGAAGCCGATGCCGACGTCGCGGCACCAGCCCTCGAAGTAGCGGCGCATCAGCTCGCTGGGGAAGTGGTCGATGCCGGCCGGGACCGGGGTGTGGGTGGTGAAGATGGTGGCCGCCCGGGCCGCCTGGAGCGCCTCCTCGAAGTCCAGCCCGCGCTCCCGCACCAGGGACCGGATCCGCTCCAGCACGAGGAAGCCGGCGTGGCCCTCGTTGCTGTGGAAGAGCTGCGCCCGCTCCCCCACCTGGGCCAGGGCGCGGACCCCGCCCATGCCGAGCAGGATCTCCTGCCGCAGCCGGTGCTCCGTGTCCCCGCCGTAGAGGAGGTCGGTGATGCCCTCCAGCTCCTCGGGGTTGCCCACGCCCGAGGTGTCCAGCAGGTAGAGGGGGATGCGACCCACGCTCTGGCGCCAGACCCGGGCCCGGACCGTGCTCGGGCCCAGCTCCAGCTCCAGCGGCGCACCCGCCACCGCGCCCAGCCCCAGGGACTCGGCCTCCAGCTGACGGTAGGTCTCGCGCTGCCACCCCTCTTCGTCGAGCTGCTGGTGGAAGTAGCCCAGGTGGTAGAAGAGCCCGACCCCGACCAGCGGCCGGTCCTCGTCGGAGCAGACCTTGAGGTAATCGCCGGCCAGGACCCCGAGCCCGCCCGAGTACTGGGGGATCCGCTCGCTGACCCCGAACTCGGGGGAGAAGTAGGCGACCACGGGCATCGAGCCCGGAGCCAGCGGCTCGGCCGGGGAGGGTTCCTCCTCCCCCGGGGACCGGTCGGCGGCGCGCACATCCACAAGTTAGCGCCATCGGCGCCGGGGCGGCTCGCCGCCCCGGCCCGGCTCGGGCCCTGCCGGAGCCGGAGTGCTCCCGATAAGATCGGGCGGTGACCCAGCCGCCTTCCCCCGGAGCCGAGGCGGGGAGCGGCGCCGAGGAGGCGCGGACGTCCCGGGCCTCGCACGACCAGGCCACCCCCGAGGCGCTCTTGGACTTCGTCACCCAGGGCTGGGGGGAGCCCCGCGTCGAGGCGCCGGAGCTCATCTCCGGTGCCGAGCTCTACCGCCAGCGCCGCCAGCAGCTGTCGGAGCGCTTCCCGGGCCAGCTGATCGTGGTCCCGAGCGGGATGGAGAAGGTGCGCGCCAACGACACCACCTATCCCTTCCGACCCGGGACCGACTTCCTCTACCTGGTCGGAGAGGGCGCGCCCGACGAGGTCCTGGTGCTGGAGCCGCGCCCCGAGGGAGGCCACCGCGAGCAGCTCTTCACCACGCCCGCCCCGGACTTCCAGAGCACCGGCTTCTTCACCGACCGGGTCAGGGGTGCCTTCTGGGTCGGCGCTTCCCGGGGACCGGAGCGCACCGAGGCGCGGCTCGGGGTCTCGGCCAAAGCCCTGGAGGGGCTGCCCGGCCTGGTCCGGGCCCACGACCGGGGAGCCGTGCTGCGGGGCGTGGATCCCCGAGTGGACCGCCTGGCGGCGGACCTGGCCGGTCCGGATGCGGAGCTGGCGGAGCAGCTCTCGGAGATGCGCCTGATCAAGGACTCGCTCGAGGTGGAGCTTCTGGAGGAGGCCTGCGACATCACCCGCCAGGCCTTCGAGGAAGTGGTCCGGGCGCTGCCCCGGGCCCGCACCGAGCGCGACGTGGAGGTGGCCTTCTTCGCCCGTGCCCGGGCCCAGGGCAACGACACCGGCTACTCCACCATCGCCGCCGCCGGCGAGCACGCGACCGTCCTCCACTGGAGCCGCAACGACGGCCCGGTCCGACCCGGGGAGCTGCTCCTGCTGGACGCCGGGGTCGAGACCCGGCGCTATTACACCGCCGACATCACCCGCACCATGCCCGTCAACGGCCACTTCTCGGACGTCCAGAGACGGATCTACCGCCTCGTGTACGAGGCACAGCTGGCGGCGCTGGCGGAGGTCCAGCCGGGGAACGACTTCCTCGCCCCCAACCGAGCCGCCATGGCGGTGCTGGCGCAGGGGCTGGAGGAGCTGGGAGTGCTGCCGGTGAGCGCCCAGCGCTCGCTCCAGCCGGACCAGCAGCAGCACCAGCGCTTCACCCTGCACGCGGTCAGCCACATGCTCGGCCTGGACGTCCACGACTGTGCCCGCGCCCGGGGCGAGACCTACCGCGAGGGCCAGCTGCGCGAGGGCATGGTGCTGACGGTCGAGCCCGGTCTCTACTTCCAGCCGCACGACCTCACCATCCCCGAGGAGCTGCGCGGCATCGGCGTTCGCATCGAGGACGACGTCCTGGTGACGGCCGGTGGGCACCGCCTCCTCAGCCGCGGTCTGCCCTCGGCGCCGGAGGAGCTGGAGGCCTGGATGGCCGCCATCTGGCAGGGGTCGCCGGGCGCCTGAGCCGGCTCAGGCCTGCTCCAGGGCCTCGACCAGTTCCTCCTGGACCCAGCTCAGCAGGTGGAGCGTGGCCAGCGGCGGGCGGCGGTGCTCCTGGGGGCTGAACTGGTCCTCCCAGCCGTCCGACTTGATCCCGAGGCGCTCCGCCAGGGCCAGGCGGAGGACGTTGAAGGAGCGCAGCCAGGCCATGGCCTGGTCGGTCGAGAGCAGGATCCGCTGGTCCGACTCGAGCAGGTCGCGGACCTGGGCCAGGTCCTGGGCCCGGGCCTGCTCCAGGTCGCCCACCACCAGGCGCTCGTACTCCCGCTCCAGTCCCTCGTCCTCGTAGGCGCGGGGGCGCACCCAGCGGGACTCCTCGACCAGCGGCTCCAGCCGCTCCAGGATGCGCAGCAGCGCCTTGCGCTCGCCGCGGCTGACCCTCAGCTGGACCAGCTCACCCTGTCTCGATATCTGGGCCAATCTCAGTCGCGGGCAAGGGTCGCCTGCAGACCGTGGGCGTGCAGCTGGGCCACCGAGACCTCGGCCCGCTCCCGGGGTTCGGTGGCGACCACGGCCCGTCCCTCGTTGTGGACCTGGAGCATGAGGCGGGTGGCGGTCTCCCGGTCGTATCCGAAGAGACGCCGGAAGACGAAGACGACATAGGTCATGAGGGTCACGGGGTCATTCCAGACCACCACCTGCCAGGGTCGGTCCCGCTCCAGGTCGGCCCGCTGCGCGGCCCCCGTCTCCCTCACCACCAGCTCGTTGGGCGCGCTCACGGGGGACTAAGGTAGCGCGCCGAGCGCGACTTGGCACCTCGGCTACTGGCCCCCGGCCTGAGGCTCTCCGCCATCCGCTACCCTGGGCCCGATGCACCTTGCGGGTCCAGCTCCGGCCAGGCTCAGGAAACGGTCCCATCCGCATCTGCAGCGCCTGCTCCCGGTGCTGGGATTCTGCGGTCTCGCGGCCCTGGTCCTGGCCGGCTGCGGCCCCGGCCCGAGCTCCAGCCCGGACAGCGGGGTGGGCTGCTCCGTGACGGTCAGCATCCCCAGCTTCGGCGGCAGCCTGCTGGGGACGGTGAGGGCCAGCGCCGAGGGTCACCAGTACAGCTTCAGCCGCAACGTCAACACCATCCCCGTGGGCTGCGGCGAGCAGGCGCAGCTGAGCGTCTCGGCGGCCGACCCCGCCAGCCATCCCTTCACCGGCTGGAGCGGCGGCAAGGGCAGCTCCGCGTCGATCACGGTGACGGTGACGGGCCCGCTCACCATCTCGCCAGCCTTCCGGGTGCCGCTCGCCAGCCCCTCGCCCAGCCCGGCGCCGAGCCCCAGCTCCAGCCCCAGCACGGTCACCCTCGACCAGTGGGTGTCCTATGACGCCGCCGACAGGACGGTGACCTGGAAGCTGGTGGCCGGGGCGCCCTCGGTCAATCGCGGCCTCAACTTCGACAACGAGGACTTCGGGCACATGAAGGTGACGGTGCCGGTGGGCTGGACGGTGACCATCGACTTCAGCAACGCCGGCACCATCTACCACTCGGCCGCCGTGGTCAGCGGCGCCACCAGCACGACGCCGGTCTTCGCCGGGGCCACCACCCCCCAGCCAACGCAGGGCACCGCTCCGGGCCAGAGCGTGACCTTCACCTTCGTGGCCAGCCAGGCGGGCTCCTACCGCATGGCCTGCCTCATGCCCGGTCACGAGGGAGCCGGGATGTGGGAGAGCTTCCAGGTGACCGCTGGCGGCCACCCCACGGCCACGCTCTAGCCCGGGCGAACGTCGGGCGCCGGCCTCCGCTGGTCGGCGCGCAAGCGCTCCCCCCGTGACGGCGGGGCGATACTGACAGCCTCCGGAGCCTTAGGAGGTGAGCCCGCCGTGAACCCGCCCCAGATCCTGCCCAGCCGCATCCGCGAGGGCCTGGCTCCTGGGGTCTCCTACCTCGTGGAGGGCGAGCTGGTGCCGATGCTGCACTGCAGCCTGGACGGGTCCATGCCGGTCTACTTCGAGCACCACGTGGTCCTCTGGAAGGACCCTCGGCTCAACATCCGCCTCAAGGCGGTGCGCGGGGCCGTGCGACGCATGGTGGCAGGCCGCGAGGTCTTCCTCACCGAGGCCCGCGGCGAGGGGGACATCGCCTTCTCCCGGGACGCGCCGGGGCAGGTCTTCCCCCTGGAGCTGCCCCGTGGCGCTTCGATCCTGGTGCGGGAGCACCAGTTCCTCGCCGCCACCGGCTCGGTGCGCTACTCCGCCAGTCACCTGAAGGGGATCAGCAACAACCTCTTCGGTGACAGCGGCTTCTGGGTCGACCATTTCGAGGCCAAGGACAGCGACGGAGTGGTCTGGCTGCACGGGTTCGGCAACGTCTTCGAGAAGCAGCTAGACCCGGGTGAGGAGATCGACGTGGAGCCCGGGGGCTGGGTCTACATGGACCCCGAGGTGCGCATGCGACCCGCCGTCTACGGCCTGCGCACCGGCATCTTCGCCGGCGTCGGCGAGCTCGTCTTCAACCGCCTGCGGGGTCCCGGACGGGTGGGCATCCAGTCCATGTACCTTCACCTACCGAGCGGCGATTAGCCGAACCGAATCGCCTTGCTCGTCCCCGCCGTCTGCGCGCCTCCCAGGAGGCGACACCCGTGAGCCAAAGTTATGCTTCGGAGGCTCGCGACTCGGCGCTTTACCGCCGGAACGCTAGGCGAAGCATCGCGCCGCCCGGTTCAGTTTCACGCCAGAAGCTTGACCCTGCAAGAAGGCAAATCCCTGCGATGGGTGAAAGCAAACTCGCCGCCTCGGCCAAACCCAACCGGATCAGGAATTCGCTTGGCGGCCCGCTACGGGTTAGTAGCGTGGTCCCTATCGATTGGACGGTCCCGAGCAGCCAGGTCACAGCGCCAATGGTCAGGCCGGCGATTGCTAGAGACCGCCACGAAGGCCCAGGGCGGCGCCGGCCACGCCGACTAAAACGCGGCTGAACCAAGAGAATGAGCGCATCGGCAGCTCGTTCGGGGCCACTTGCAAGCTTCAGAATTTGCTCTGAGTCCAGTGGCAGCCAACGACGATCAACCGGCTCAGCGCGCCCGCAGCACCGGCGTGAGCAGCGAAGCAGACCTGCCAATTCGACATCACGTCTGCTGCGGCGGCGGCCCAGGGACCGGCGTCCATGACGCCTTGCAGGCAGCCGCGTCCAAAGTCGCCGATTGACCGCGAGCCAAGGCTTCCAGTCGCAAGATCACGTGTTCGCTCACTGCTCGCCGCCGAAGCCTAGCCACCCTCGGCCGGAGCTGCAGGCGACCGGCCCCCATTTGAAATCGCCCTGAGCGATCGGTCGAGGGTGAAGTGGCGCCTTGGGTGTCATCCCGGCGGAGACACCGTGTTGCAATGGAGGAGCCGGAAGTCCGTGCGCCTCAGGATCGTCAAGATCGTTCGGAGGGGAAGCGGATAGGCCGCGCGGCCGACGCGCGCATCACACGGCTCGATGGCGTCGATGCAGTATTCCTTCCCGTGGCGAACGACAGTGCAGCCCCCGGCGGCGACGATGTTGCGATACCAGTTCGCGTCCTCGCCGAAGGTCAGCTCAGCGACGAACCCGTCGGGCACTCGGGCCAAGATCAACGGCGTCTCGTAGGTGCGGCCGGACCGACGCCCGACGTGCCGGACCAAGGCGCACGGCCCGCCAGCGGACCGCGCAATCCGTACGGTCGCCCGGTTCACGGTGTTGACCAGCTGCGCCTAGGTATACTTCCCAGAGAGGTGGTTGACACGGGTCACGGGGGCAAGGCCG
>JASHRA010000267.1 GCA_030038765.1 Candidatus Dormiibacterota bacterium
CGGCCGTTAGCGCTTCTCCAACAATCCTTGGCATGGCACGCCCGGCTCGGGCCAGGGAGGCTCAGGCGGCGATCCTAACCTTGCAATGGGACCGCTGAGCGGCACCAGGGCTGCCGGCCTCGGGCGGGCACTGTCAGGCACGTGGCCAAGAAGGTGGAACGGTGAACATCGCCGGTGCAGCCTCTGGCCTCTGCCTCGGCTGAAGTTTGCTGGTGGCCCTCTCCCACGAGCTGTGCCACGGAGTTCATTTCCGGTTCGCCGCCCTCGCCGAGTGCGTAGTCGGACGGGCGTAAAGGTCGTCCGCAGAGGGCTGACTGGGTTGGCGGCCTGCGAACAGCGTGGGACCAACAAGGATCAAGTAGATGATCAAGCAGTCGACGCCGTGCGTCCCGGTTCAGCGCGGCTGCGCCGGCTGGCGCGGCGCTAGCCGCGGAGCCTGGTGGATCGGGGAAGCCGCATCCCGCAGGTCAGCTGCCGGGGGCCGGCGCGGACGGCGCTGGGCGCGGGCGTGCCGCGGTCCGGAGGCGCCAGAGCCCGAGCACGGGGAAGACGAAGACGGAGAGCATGCCTGCCCCCACCAGGGCGGCGGCGTTCTCGGGCTGCATCCGCCCCTCGGTGGTCCCGATGGCGGTGATGACCACGATGAGAGGCAGTCCGGTCGCCGAGAAGAGGGCCAGGGGCAGGCGCTCGCGGCCGGGCAGCCGATGCCGGTAGACGGTCCAGGCGGGCACGCCCCGGGCCACCAGCAGCAGCAACAGGAAGAGGCCGACCCGGAGCAGGGCGGTGGGCTGGCTGAGGAGCACGTGGAGGTCGAAGTGGATGCCGCTGACGACGAAGAAGACCGGCACCAGGAAGCCGAAGCCGATGGCGCTCAGCTTGCCGCCCACCGCCTCCAGCTCCTCCCCCGAGGTGAGCAGCCGGACCAGGATGCCGGCGGCGAAGGCGCCCAGGAGGAGGTCCAGGCCGAAGCGTTCGGCGAGGTACACGAAGAGCAGGGCCAGGAGCAGCGAGACGCGCACCGGCAGCTGCCCGCTGGAGTTGAGGTGGCGGCGCAGCAGCCGGACCACGGCCGGGGGCCGGGCCAGCCCGGCGAGGACGGCCGCGGCCACGGTGATGCAGAGGTAGAGGACCAGCAGGAGGCCGCTGGCCAGGGGGTCCTTGTTGGTCAGCAGGACGCCGACCAGGACGATGGGTCCGAATTCGCCCGCGGTGGCCAGGGCGATCATGTAGGTACCGAACTCGGTGCCCAGCACCCCGGCGTCGCGCAGCACCGGCATCAGGGTGCCGAGGGTGGTGGTGGTGAGGGCCAGGCCCAGGATCAGGGCGTCGCGGTCCAGCCCGGCCGTGACCAGCGCCCCGGCGACGGCCAGGGCCAGGACGAGGGAGATCAGCCAGCTGAGGCCGGCCAGGCCCAGGGGTCGCCCCCGCACCCGGCCCAGGTCGAGCTCGAAGCCGACCAGGAACATGAGGTAGGTGAGCCCCATGTCGGCGAGGTAATCGACGACCGTTCCCGGGTGGGCCAGGTTGAGCACGTAGGGACCGAGGACGATCCCGAGCCCGATCTCGATCACGATGGCCGGGAGCCGCAGCGCCCGACTCTGCTCCGAGATGATCGGCGCCAGCACCGCTGCCAGCGCCACCAGGACCAGGCTGATGATCGTCGGCTGGCTCACGCTCCCCACCTCCGGCTCGCTCGCGGGCCTCCCGCCAGCACCCCTCGGCGACCTGCCGCCATGATGCCGCCTCGTCTCCGGGGAGCGCGCGGCAGGCACCCCGGGCCGACCCCCTGAACTGGGGTCTGGGATGATGGCTGCGCGCCGGCCCCGGCTGCTGGCGGCGCGCCCGGTGATCGAGCTCGGAGGTAGGCGCAGATGGCGGACTCGGCGCTGGAGACGGGCGTCTCACCGGGCTCGGCATCCGCGGCCCCGCTCTCTCCGGCCTGGTCCCAGCTGGAGCCCCAGGCCCGGGCTCGGGCGGGCTGGGTCGGCTCCGCCCGCGACTACCTCAGCCTGACCAAGCCAGGGGTCATGAGCCTGCTGCTGGCCACGGAGTTCCTGGCCATGGTGGCGGCCGCGCGCGGCTGGCCGGGCTGGGGTCTCAGCCTGGCGGCGCTGGCGGGGGGGGCCTGCGCCGCCGGCGGCGCTGCCGCCATCAACTGCTGGTTCGACCGCGACATCGACGCGATCATGGGACGCACCCGGCAGCGTCCGCTCCCGGCCGGGCGCCTCCGGCCGGCCCGGGCCCTGGCCCTGGGCCTCGCGCTGAGCCTGGCCGGGTTCCTCGTCTTCCTGCGCTGGGTCAATCCGCTGGCGGCGCTGCTGTCGCTCGCCGGCGGCGCCTTCTACGTCCTCGTCTACACCTTCTGGCTGAAGCGCAGCACCAAGAGCAACATCGTCATCGGCGGGGCCGCCGGCGCCGTCCCGCCGCTGGTGGGCTGGGCCGCCGTCAGCCACGGCCTGGGGCCGGTCGGCCTCGGCCTCTTCGCCGTCGTCTTCCTCTGGACCCCGCCCCACTTCTGGGCCCTGTCCCTGATCGTGCGCCGGGACTACGCCGCCGTCTCGGTGCCGATGCGTCCGGTGGTGGTTGGGCTGCGCCGGACCAGGACCAGCATCATGGGCTACGCCCTGGCCCTGCTGGTCTGCAGCTGCCTGCTCGGGCTCTGGCTGGGAGCGGCCGAGCTGGCCGTGGCCCTCCTCCTCGGCGCCCCCTTCGTCTGGCTCAGCTGGAGGGTGCTGCGCGAGCGCGAGGGGATGCGCTGGGCCCGTCGCCTCTTCCGCTTCTCCATCGCCTACCTCTTCGCCTTCTTCCTGGCCACCGCCGCCGTCGCCGTCCTGATCGGCTGAGTCGCGCCGGCGGGCCGGAGCGGCGAAGTGCGGAACTAAGATGTCCCAGTTGGGCATGCGGTTCGCGGACCTGCTCCCGAGGCTCGGCTACCTGGGTGAGGGCGAGGTCCAGACCCTGGAGCGGGCCTACCGGGTAGCAGAGCAGGCGCACGAGGGGCAGAAGCGGCTCTCGGGGGAGCCCTACGTCACCCACCCGGTGGCCGTGGCGGCCCTCCTCGCCGACCTCCACCTCGACACCGACGCGCTCGCCGCCGCCCTCCTCCACGACGTGGTCGAGGACACGCCGATCGAGTCCGAGGAGATCCGGGAGCAGTTCGGGCCCACGGTCGAGAAGCTGGTGGCCGGCGTCACCAAGCTGGGCCGGATCAAGCTCCACAGCCAGGCCCAGGTGCAGGCCGAGAACATCCGCAAGATGCTGATCGCCATGGCCGAGGACCTGCGCGTGGTCCTCATTAAGCTGGCCGACCGGCTCCACAACATGCGCACCATCGCCGCCCTCCCCGAGGAGCGGCAGCGCCGCATCGCCCAGGAGACCATGGACATCTACGCGCCCCTGGCCCACCGCCTCGGCATCGGCCAGATCAAGGCCGAGCTGGAGGACCTCTCCTTCTCGGTCCTGGACCGGGAGAACTACGAGCGGGTGCGGCAGGAGGTGCTGCTGCGCCGCGAGGAGCGCGTCGAGGTGCTGGAGAAGGCCTGCCGCAGCCTGGGCGGGCAGCTGGCCGAGGCCGGCATCACGGCCGAGGTGGCGGGTCGCCCCAAGAACCTCACCAGCATCTACCGCAAGATGCAGCAGGGGGGGAAGTCGATCCAGGAGATCTACGACCTCGTGGCCCTGCGGGTGATCTGCGACGACATCCGCGGCTGCTACGGCGCCCTGGGCGTCGTGCACTCGCTCTGGAAGCCGATCCCGGGTCGCTTCAAGGACTACGTCGCCATGCCCAAGGGCAACGGCTACCAGTCGCTGCACACGACCGTCGTGGGCGAGGGCGGGGAGCCCATCGAGATCCAGATCCGCACCTGGGACATGCACCGCACCGCCGAGGAGGGGATCGCCGCCCACTGGCACTACAAGGAGGGCACCCGCTCCGACCCGCGCCAGGATGCCGGCTTCAGCTGGCTGCGCTCCCTGCTCGAGTGGCAGAAGGAGGTGCTCGACGCCGAGCGCTTCGTCGAGCACGTCCGGCTAGACGTCTTCCAGGACGAGGTCTTCGTCTTCACCCCCAAGGGCGACGTCCTCTCCCTGCCCGCCGGCGCCACCGCCATCGACTTCGCCTACCGCATCCACACCGACGTCGGCCACCGCTGCCTCGGGGCCAAGGCCAACTCCCGCATGGTCCCGCTCGACTACCGGCTCCAGAACGGCGACATCGTCGAGATCCTGACCACCCGCTCCGAGCGCCACGGCCCCAGCCGCGACTGGCTCAACTTCGCCAAGACCAGCAGCGCCCGGGAGAAGATCCGCCAGTGGTTCAAGCGGGAGCGTCGCGAGGAGAACGTGGCCCGGGGCCGGGAGCTCCTCGACCGGGAGCTGCGGCGGATGCGCGGGCTCTCCCTCGGCAGCCTGTCCCAGGCCAAGCTGCTGGAGCTGGCCCGTGAGTTCCGCATCCCCGACCTCACCGACTTCCTGGCCGCCGTCGGCTACGGCGAGGTGGCCCCGCGGACGGCCGTCCTGCGCTTCGCCGCCCGGGAGGAGAGCCAGGGGGCGGCCGCGCCCGCGGCCGTGCCTGAGGCGATCCCGCTGCACTCCCGGCCCAGCCCCGCCGGGGGGGTGCGGGTGGCCGGCGTGGACGACCTCCTGACCACCACCGCCCGATGTTGCAAGCCGGTCCCGGGCGAGCCCATCAGCGGCTACATCACGCGCGGCCGGGGGGTGACGGTGCACCGCCAGGACTGCGTCAACATCCGCCACGCCGCCAGCCCGGAGCGCGTCGTCGCCGTGGAGTGGGACGAGGGCCGGCGCCAGGTCTACCCGGTGCGCCTGCGCATCGAGGCCCGGGACCGCACCGGGCTGCTCCGGGACGTGGCCATCGCCATCGCCGAGAGCAAGGTCAACCTCAGCGGGGCGGCGGTGGAGGTGGACGGCTCCCAGTCGGCGGTGATCTCGGCCGTGGTCGACATCACCAGCCTCACCGAGTTGAGCCGCCTGCTGGAGCGGCTGGAGGGGGTGCGGGACGTGCAGCAGGTGGTCCGGGAGGCCGGCTGAGGCCCGGCGCCGAGCCGGCGGGCAAGGGCATTTAGACTGCCCTTCGGATGCCTCCGATCTCACGTCCTCGCGGCACCGAGGACCTCCTTCCGGACCAGTTCTTCGCCATGAGGCGCGTCTCCGAGGCCGGCCTCGGGGTCGCCGCCAGCTTCGGCTACCAGCAGCTGGACACGCCCATCTTCGAGGCCAGCGAGCTCTTCGTCAGGGGCGTGGGGGACAGCACCGACGTGGTCCGGCGGGAGATGTACACGTTCGCCGACCGCTCCGGCCGCTCGCTGACGCTGCGCCCGGAGAACACCGCCCCGGTGCTGCGCGCCTTCGGCGAGTCCTCCCTGCGCCAGCTCTCCCCGCCCGTCCGGCTCAGCTACGCCGGCCCCATGTTCCGCTACGACCGGCCCGGCAAGGGCCGCTACCGCCAGTTCCACCAGTTCGGCGTCGAGGCCATCGGGGACCCCGAGCCGGAGCTCGACGCCGAGGTCATCGCGGTCGCCTGGGACTGGCTCCAGGAGCTGGGGCTGGGAGGCATCAGCCTGCAGCTCAACAGCATCGGCGACGCCGCCTGCCGCCCCGCCTACCGGGAGGCCCTGCTGGAGCACTTCGCGCCCCACCTGGCGACCCTGCCCGAGCTCGACCAGGAGCGGCTCCGGCGCAACCCGCTGCGCATCCTGGACAGCAAGGAGGAGGGCAGCGAGCAGCTGCTGGCGAGCGCGCCCCGGACCAGCGACTACCTCTGCCAGCCCTGCCGCGAGGCCTTCGAGAGGGTCCAGCTGGCCCTGCACGCCTACGCCATCCCCTTCGAGCTCAACCCGCGGCTGGTGCGGGGCCTCGACTACTACGTCCGCACCACCTTCGAGGTCTGGCACGAGGACCTCATGGGGGCCCAGAACGCGCTCTTCGGCGGCGGCCGCTACGACGGCCTCTCCGAGCTCCTCGGCTACCCTCCCGCCCCCGGGGTGGGCTTCGCCGCCGGGCTCGAGCGGGTGGTCATGCTGGCGCCTCCCGGGCCGCCCCCGGCGCGCCCCCAGCTGGTCGTCTGCTCGGCCCAGCCGGTGGCCGTGGCCAGCGCCATCGACGCCTCGCAGCGGCTGCGCCGGGACGGGCTCTCGGTGCTCTGCGACGTGGGCGGGCGCAGCCTCAAGGGCAAGATGCGCGCGGCCGAGCGCAGCGGGGCCGAGGCGGTGGCCATCCTGGGCGAGGAGGAGGTGCGCGAGCGCCGGCTGACGCTGCGCCGGCTGCGCAGCGGGGAGCAGATGGCGGTGCGCCTGGAGCAGGTCTACGTCCAGGTTCGCGAGTGGGAGCAGGACACCCAGTTCGGCGAGGGGCCGGCGTGAGGGGGCGCACCATGTGCGGCCAGGTCAGCGGGGAGGACGTGGGTCGCCAGCTGCGCCTGGCCGGCTGGGTCAACCACCGCCGCGACCATGGCGGCCTCACCTTCATCGACCTCCGCGACCACACCGGGGTGGTCCAGCTGGTCTTCGACCCGGAGCGCTCGCCGGCGGCCAAGGAGCTGGCCGAGCGCTGCCGCCTGGAGTGGGTGCTGCGGGTGGAGGGCACGGTGCGGCCCCGGCCCGAGGGCAGCGAGAACCCCAACCTCGCCACCGGCGCGGTCGAGGTGGCGGTGGACGCCTGCGCCATCCTGGCCCAGGCCGAGGCCATGCCGATCGCGGTCGGCGACGAGGCCGAGGCGGACGAGCGGGTGCGGCTGCAGTACCGCTACCTGGACCTGCGCCGGCCCCGCATGCAGCGCAACCTGCGGGCCCGGCACCGCTTCACCAAGCGGCTGCGCGACGAGGCCGACCGGCTCGGCTTCGTCGAGATCGAGACCCCGACCATGGTCCCGAGCACGCCCGAGGGGGCGCGCGACTTCCTCATCCCG
>JASHRA010000268.1 GCA_030038765.1 Candidatus Dormiibacterota bacterium
TGCGCGCGGCCGTCGTCGACATGCCCCTGGGGCTGCTCGACGAAGGGCCCCGGCGCTGCGACCTGGAGGCGCGCCGGCTGCTGGGCCGGCCCCGCCAGGCGAGCGTCTTCCCAGCCCCCGCCCGGCCCATGCTGGAGGCCGCCAGCTACGCCGACGCCCAGCGCATCCGGCGGCGCCTGGAGGGACGCGGCTGCTCGCGCCAGGCCTTCGGCATCCTGGCCCGGGTCCGGGAGCTGGACCGGCTCCTGGCCGGGGAGGCCCTGGAGCGCTTCCACGAGGGGCACCCCGAGCTCATCTTCCGCGCCCTCGGGGAGGGCGACCCGCCGGCCCACTCCAAGCACACCCCGGAGGGCCGCCGGGAGCGCTGGCAGCTCCTGCTTCCCCACTTCCCGGAGCTCCGGGGGCTGGACCCGGCACCGGCCCGCGCCCATGACCCCCTCGACGCCTACGCCTGCCTCTGGACGGCGCGCCGGGTGGGAGAGGGCCGGGCCGCCTTCGTCCCCCTGCGGGACCAGCGCGCCCCGGGGCGGCGACAGCCGCTCCGGATCTGGTTCTAGCCCGCCTCGGGCGTGGCCGAGGGCAGGGCCGGCTCGGCCGGGACCGGCGCCGACCCGTCCGCGGCCACGCCGTTGCGCGAGGGCTTGGGCGAGAGCTGGGTCACGCGCAGGATCTCCTCCTCGTCCAGGGACTCCTTCTCCAGGAGCGCCCGGGTCAGGTTCTCCAGCCGGTCCCGGTTCACGGCCAGCAGGGCCTTGGCCTCGCGGAAGCACTCCTCGACGATGCGGCGCACCTCGGAGTCGATGACCTGGGCGGTGGCGTCGCTGTAGGGGCGCTGGGGCAGCACCAGGGCCTGCTCCTGGGGATCCTCGGCCAGGTTGAGGGGGCCCACCTTGGGGCTCATGCCCCAGTTCACCACCATCTGCCGGGCGATGCCCGTGACCTGGTGGAGGTCGTTCTCCGCCCCGGTCGTGACCACCCCGTAGACCAGGTCCTCGGCGGCCCGGCCCCCGAGCGCGCCGACGATGCGCGCCCTGAGGTAGGACTCGGGGTAGTTCTGGCGGTCGTCGACGGGGGACTGCACCGTCACCCCGAGGGCGCGCCCCCTGGGCACGATCGAGACCCGCCGCACCGGGTCCGCCTCCGGCACCAGCAGACCGAGGAGGGCGTGGCCGCTCTCGTGGCAGGCGGTGCGGCGGCGGTCGTCCTCGCTCAGGACGATCCGCCGCGCCGCTCCCAGGAGGACCTTCTCCAGCGCGTCCGCGAAGTCGGCCTGGGTCACCGTGGGCCGGTCCCGGCGGGCCGCCAGCAGGGCCGCCTCGTTGACCAGGTTGCGCAGCTCGGCCCCGACCAGCCCCGGGGTCTGGGAGGCGAGCACGTCGAGGTTGACGTCGGGGTCGAGGGGCACGCCGCGGGTGTGGATCTTGAGGATGGCGGAGCGCCCGACCCGGTCCGGGGGCTGGACCATGACCCGGCGGTCGAAGCGCCCCGGGCGCAGCAGGGCCGGGTCCAGGACGTCGGCCCGGTTGGTGGCGGCGAGCACGATGACCCCCTCGCGGGAGTCGAAGCCGTCCATCTCGGTGAGGATCTGGTTGAGGGTCTGCTCGCGCTCGTCGTGGCCGCCGAAGCTGGCCCCGGCCCCGCGCATGCGGCCGATGGCATCCAGCTCGTCGACGAAGATGATCGCCGGGGCCGCGGCGCGCGCTTTGGCGAAGAGGTCGCGGACGCGCGAGGCGCCCACACCCACGATCATCTCGATGAACTCGGAGGCGGAGATGCTGAAGAAGGGCACCCTGGCCTCCCCGGCCACGGCCCTGGCCAGCAGCGTCTTGCCGGTGCCGGGCAGGCCCACCAGCAGCACCCCCTTGGGCACGGTCCCGCCCAGGCGCTGGTACTTGGCGGGGTTGCGCAGGAAGTCCACCACCTCCCGGAGCTCCTCCTCCGCGTCCTCGATCCCGGCCACGTCGGCGAAGGTGGTGGCGGGCCGCTCCGGGTCGTAGAGGCGGGCCTGGCTCCGACCCAGGTTGAAGAGGCCGCCCCCGGCCGAGGCGGCGGCCCGGCGCATCAGGTAGAGGAGGCCGCCGACGATCACCAGGGTGGGACCGAAGGTGAAGAGCAGCTCCTCCCAGAAGGGCGTCACCGTGCTGGTGGCGTTGACGGTGACGTGGTGCTCCTGGAGCAGCTTCTCCAGGCCGCTGCCGCCGAAGGAGGGGAGCTCGGTGGTGAAGTGGAGCGCCTTGTCCTTGGAGGTGGGCGTGCTCCCGGTCTCGTGGCGGAAGGTGCCGCTGATCGAGGAGGAGTTGCTGGTGATGCTGCTGACGTCGTTGCCGGTGACGTCGGAGATGAAGCTGCTGTAGGGGATGGAGATGCTCTTGGTCCCCGAGGGGGCGAAGAACACGTTCAGCACCAGCAGGTCGATGAGGATGATGAGGAGCAGCGGCGCCAGGGACCAGAGCGGGCGCCAGCGGGGTATGCGGGAGGGCCTCTGGGCTCCGGGATCTGAGCCTCCGGGCCGACCCGAGCGGTCGATCATGGGGGCACGCTAGCAGATGCGGCTGGGACTCATCCCCAGATGCGCTCCAGCGCCCAGCTCCCCGATCGGCGCTCCCGGCGCAGCTGGAGACAGACACCGTCCGACAGCAGCAGCCGCCAGCAATCTCGGCTGACCGGCCGCTCCGGGTCGCAGCGCCACCAGCCCACGTCCACCCGCCAGTGCTCCAGCACCGCCTCCACCCGGGTCCAGCCAGCCTCCCGCAGGACCCACTCCGGCGCTCCCCGAGAGCCGCAGCGGACCTCGAGCCCGCTCACCTAGAGCTCCAGGCGAGCCGCTCCTCGGGAACGTCCCCGGGGTGCCCGGGGCGGATCCCCACCCGCCACACCAGGCCCTTGCCGAAGCGATCGTGGAGCCGGTCGACGGCCCTCTGGACCGTCTCCCGGCCGGCTCCCGGCCCCGGCCACAGACCCTCCTGGTGGCGGGGAGGGGCGACCAGCTCCAGGGCCTCCAGTTCCACCGCCTGGACCGGGGAGCTGGGGTGGATGCGCCCGAAGAGCCCCAGCAGCGGCCCCAGCAGGTCACCGGCGCTGGCCAGCGGGAGCGGGGGCGCGACCTCGCTCCACCAGGCCCGGGGATCGCCCCCGCCGTCCTCCTCCCCGCGCAGGGTGAGCCGGATCCGTCCCGCCGCGCGGCCCCTCAGGGCCAGCTCCTGGGCCAGGCCCTGGGCCAGCTCCGAGGCGCCGAAGCGGAGGGACTCGGCATCCTCCACCCCTCCCGCCAGGACCCGGCGGACACCACAGGGGGGCGGCTGGTGCCAGACCTCGAGCCGGGCCGGGTCCTGGCCCCGGCAGAGCCGGTGGAGCAGGAGACCCTCCGGGCCGAACTGCCGCTGGAGTTCCGCCGGGGAGATGGAGGCGCAATCGCCGCAGCTGCTGAGCCCGAACTGGAGCAGGCGCTCCACCGTGGCCTCGGAGATGGGCAGCTGGGCCACCGGCAGCCGGGCCAGGAACTCCGCCGCCCGCCCCGGCGGCACGATCCGCACCCGCCCCGGCGCCGCCGACCGGGCCGCCGCCCAGGCGGTGAAGCGAGACTGCCCCACCCCCACCCCGGGGGTCAGACCCACCCCCTCCCTCAGCGCCCGGCCGCAGCCCGCGGCCCGGACCGCCTCGGAACGGCCCCTCTCCTCACCGCTGAGGTCGACGTAGGCGGAGGAGTCCGCCGCCCACTCCACCATGGGGCTGCACCCGGACAGGGCCAGCCGGGCCTGGCGGCGGAGCTCGGCCAGGGCCTCGAGGTCGGCCTGGAGGCGGACCGCCCGGGGGCAGAGCAGCTCGGCCCGGCGCCAGTCCTGTCCCTCCCTCACCCCCAGCGCCCGGGCCGGGTCGGAGACGGCCAGCACCGAGCGCCGGCCCCCGAGGGCGGGGCCGCCCACCAGCAGCGCCTCCCCGCACAGCTCGGGATGAGCCCGCCAGGCCAGCAGCAGGGCGAGGTGGGGGAAGCTGAGGCAGGCCAGCCGGCGGGGATCGCCGGGGGTCAACCGCCAGCCCCCGCCGCCAGCAGCAGCCCCAGGCCCGCCTCCTCTTCCTCACCGCCCTCCCCGGCCAGCTCCTCGGGGCCGGGCTGGGTCGGGTAGGGACGGGGAAAGCCGAGCCGCAGACGGCAGCTGGCCCCGGGAGCTGCCAGGCGGCTGCGGGAGACCGTCAGTTCGAGACGCATGCCGCAGACGTCCCCGTGGGACAGCTCCCACCCCAGGCGCCGACTGGCCAGCTCCAGGGAGGTCCGCTCGCGGAGCTCCGCGGGCAGCGGGCCGCCCCCCAGCAGCAACGCCGAGGAGCCGGACTCGGAGAGCGCCGCCAGCAGCGCCGCCGGAGCCGCTCCTGGGGTCACCCGGGGCCAGTCCCGGGCCAGCACCAGGCACAGGCCGACCCCGGCCCGGGCCAGCGCCCGGGCCGCCGACCAGCCCTCCGCCGGGCTGCGGGGGCGAACCAGCCAGCAGTTGTCGAGATCTCCGTGGTAGGCATCGATGAGGCCCGGATCCAGGTCGAGGGAGAAGTCGACCAGCACCACCGGGAGCTGGAGCGAGACCCGGGCGGCCAGCTGGAGGCCGAGGTCGAAGGCCCCCGACGAGTCGCCCCCTCTGAGCCGGCTGATCCGGCCCCGGGGCAACCCCCCGCAGCCGGTCAGCAGGTCCAGGGACCCGATGCCGGTGGGCTGCCCCTGGAGCTCGGCCCGGCCTCCGGAGCGGACCGCGCCCTGGCCATAGCGACGGTTGAGGCTGGCCAGGGCCAGGGCCAGGGCGGGCCCCTCTCCTCTCCCCACTGCCGGTCCTGACGACACGCGGAACACCCCTGGCTTCGGTCATCGCCCACCACCGCCCGGCGGGCGCCGGGCGCCCTGGTATTGTACGAACGTATGTTCGACAAGGCAAGCCCGGCGCGCTCCTCCCGCGGTCACCCACCGGAACGCGAACCTCCCTAGAAAAATGCACAACTACCCACGTTTTCCTTACCATCCTTGCGTCCGTTCGACCGTACTCATTCGCCATCAAGGGAGGATTTCTTCGATGAATCGCCGCGAGCTGGCCAAAACCCTACAGGCCCAGATCCAGTTCGAGAATGAAAACGGCCACCAGGAGCCGTTTTTCTCCAGCTTCGCCCTCGCCGACGACACCCTCAAGCTGATCTTCCAGATCATCGGCGGTGAGCTGGAGGGCGGCCGCGAGGTCTCGATCGCCGGCTTCGGGCGCTGGAAGGTGCGCCAGACCGCCGCCGGGCTGCGGCGCAATCCCCAGACCCAGGAGATGGTCCGCGTGCCCGCCTCGCACAAGGTGCGCTTCTACCCCTCCACCGGCCTCAAGTCGGCGGTCGCCGGCAAGGCGGGGACCCGCCGCCGTACCAGGCGGGCCTGAGCCGGATCTGCTGGTCGGGCCCGGTCCGTGCGCATAGCCGTCGTCGGCGGCACCGGATTCGTCGGCAGCCACGTCGTGGCCGGCCTCCTGGAGGCCGGCCACGAGCTCCGGGTGGTGGGCCGCGGCGAGCGCTCCGCCGCCCTCCCCCCGGGGCTCCAGGTCACCCACGGCGACGTGGTCAGCGGCGAGGGGCTGGAGCAGGCCTTCGAGGCCGCCGACGCCATCGTCAACCTGGCCGCGGTCATCCGCGAGCGCGGCAACCAGAACTTCCTCACCGTCAACGCCGAGGGCCCGGCCCGGGTCGCGGCCGCGGCCCAGCGGGCCGGAGTGCGCCGCCTGGTGCAGATCAGCGCCGTCGGCGCCGACCCCGACCCCGCCTTCCCCTACCTCTTCTCCCGCTGGCAGGGAGAACAGGGTCTGATCGCCACCGACCTGGAGTGGGTGATCCTGCGCTCCTCCGTGGTCTTCGGCCGGGGCCGGGGCTTCTTCGACCAGCTGGCCCGGGCCATCAGCCTGCCCTCGCCGTTCCTCGTCATCCCCGGCGACGGCCGGGCTCTCTTCCAGCCCATCGCCGCCCAAGACCTGGCCCGCTGCCTTCGCCTCTGCGTGGAGGATCCCGAGCGCGCCCGCCAGGTCTACGAGGTCGGAGGACCGGAGCAGCTGACCCTGGAGCAGCTCACGCTGGAGGTGGCCCGGGCCATCGACAGGGAGTGGTTCGGCATCTCCCGGCGCCGACCCCTCCACCTCGACGTGCGCCTGATCCGCCCCGGCGCGCTGCTGATGGCCAAGCTCCTCCCCGACCCCCTGGTCACGCCCCAGCAGCTGGACCTCCTGGGCCGGCCCAACGCCACCCGACTGGACGCGGTGCGCAGCTGCTTCGGCTTCGACCCGGTCCCGGTGCGGGGCAACCTCGGATACCTCAGACGGCCACGACGCTGGCCCAAGCTCTCGGCCTGAGGGCGCTACTGTCGGAGCTGGCGGCGGTGCGCGCCGCGCGGGGCCGGGCCCGGCGCCGAGCCGGGGCCAAGGAGGATTGACGTGAGCGATGAGGAGCTCAGCCCCCAGGGCATCATCGACCGCATCCCGGAGGCCTTCCACCCCGAGCGCGCGGAGGGTCTGACGGCCACCTTCCAGTTCGACATCTCGGGCCCGAAGGGAGGCCAGTGGTACGCCGAGATCCGCGACCAGCGCTGCCAGGTCAGCGCCGGCAGCGCGCCCAAGGCCGACCTCAGCATCAGCATCAGCGACGAGAACTTCGTCCGCCTCATCACCGGCAAGCTCGACGGGACCATGGCCTTCATGACCGGCAAGCTCCGGCTCAAGGGGGACATGGCGCTGGCCATGCGCCTCTCCGGCCTCTTCCGGCTCTAGGCGGGGAGCGCCGCCAGCTCCTCGCGGCGCTCCGGGCAGCGGCTGAAGAAGGGGCACTCGCCGCAGGGCCGGGCGGGGAATCCCCGGGCGGCGCTGTAGTCGCCCGCCATCACCCTCTGCGCTGCCGCCCGGGCCCAGGCCAGGGCCTGCTCCAGCTCGGCGGGGCCGGTCCCGACCTCGATCGGCTGGGAGCCGGCCCGGAGCGGCACCAGGGCCGCCCGGGGCCGCTCCACCGGCCGCCCCGCCGCCCCCGCTTCCAGGGCGGCGGCGTAGAGGCGCAGCTGGAGCGAGTAGCCGGCGACGTCCTCGGCGCCGAGGAGCTCGTTGGTCTTGTAGTCCAGGACCATGAGCTGCCCCGACTCCAGCCGCGCCAGCCGGTCGATCACGCCCACCAGGGGGGGAGCGGCCGGGCCCGCCCAACCGGCCCAGCTGAAGGCCAGCTCGGTGGCGACCGTGGGCAGGGCGGCGACCGGGCTCCGGCAGTAGCGGTCGAGCATCTCCTCCGCCGCGGAGCGGAGCTCGGGGCGGAGCGGGCGCCGCGCCAGCGCGGCCCGGGCCTGCTCCGGGCGCGGGGCCCGCTCCGGAGCCTGGAGGTGGAGCAGCTCCAGGACGGCGTGGACCTCGCTGCCCAGCTGGAGGGCCGCCTCCCGGCCGCTGCCGGCTCCCGCCTGGCCGTCGCCCCCGGGAGGGGCCGGGCCGGGCGCGCCGCCCTCGGGGAAGCCGGCCACCCGCGCGTACCAGAACCAGCGGGGACAGCGGTTGAGCAGCTCGATGGCGGTGAAGCTGAGGCTCCGCCCCGGGACGCTCGGCGTCGGCTCCAGGTCCAGCTCCCGCAGC
>JASHRA010000032.1 GCA_030038765.1 Candidatus Dormiibacterota bacterium
ATCCTGCTCGTGACCGAAGCGGCCGCCCTGGAGCGCGCGCTCCAGCCCCACCTGAGGCGCCGCCCGCCGGCTCCGGCCGGACACCGGCGGTGATCCCCGGGGAGCTGCCCCAGTGGCAGCTCGAGGGGGCGGCCAGCGCCGTCGTGGCGGCCCTCTTCGCCCTCCTCTGCGTGCTCCTGGGCTGGCCCGTCAACCCCCTGGTGGCGGTGCTCATGGTGGCCGCCCTGTGGGGGCTGTCGCTGCTGCTGCGGCGCTACCGCCGTCTGACCCGGCTGGACGGCCGGGACTGCGCCCTCGCCGGCGGCCTGGTGGCGGTGGCCCTGGTGGTCCGCCTGGCCAGCCCGATCTACCTCGATGTCCTCCAGGGACAGCTCACCACCGGCACCGTTCCCGCCCCCGCCGGGGTCCAGCGCAGCCCCACCCACGACATCCTGGGCGTGGGTGCCTGGGGCCTGGGCTACCCCTTCAACAGCAGCGGCTGCGCCCAGGTCCCGGTCGGCCGCGACAACGCCGAGGTCAAGCGCTGCGGCTTCGTCTTCGACGAGGTCTACTTCCCCGTCGACGCCCTCAAGGACCTCAAGGGCATCGACTACTTCGACCCGGAGCCGCCCCTCTCCAAGCTCTTGATCGCCACCGGGATCAGCTGGCTCGGCTTCGACCCCTGGGGCTGGCGCATCATGTCCGCCATCTTCGGCAGCCTGATCATCGGGCTGCTCTACTTCCTCGCCCGCCGGCTCTGGCCCCGGCGAAGACTCTTCGCCTTCCTGGCGGCGCTCTTCCTCAGCCTCGACGGCCTGGAGCTGGTCGAGTCCAGGACCGGCGTGATCGACATCTTCGCCGCCTTCTTCGTCGTCCTCGGCTTCTGGCTCTTCACCCTCCACTGGCACGCCCAGGGCCGCCGGGAGTGGCTCTGCACCCTCTACCTCACCGCCCTGGCGGGCGGCCTGGGGCTAGCCACCAAGGCGGACATGGTGCCCGCCCTGCTGCTGATGGCGCTCCTGCTCCTGGCCCGCTGGGCCCGTCCCCACGTACGCCTGCGCGGCCCGGGCGGCCGCAACACCCGCTGGCTCCTGCCCCCTGCCCCCGACGACCCCGCCGAGGCGGCCCGGCGGACCATGGTCCGGAGCCTTCGCTGGGGCTGGCACTACCTCGGCGCCGGCTGCCTCATCCTGCTCGTCTTCTACCTCTCCTTCTTCCGCTACTGGACCATCCCGCACACCATCTACGTCAACTTCGCCGACACCAGCGGGCCCTCCGCCACCTGCGAGGGCTTCCGCACCGAGGCCTCGGTCTGCCACCTGCCCCAGGCCATGACCATCCAGCGGGACCGGCTGGGGCCGGTCACGATCTGGCTGCCCACCTCCTTCAACCTGAAGCAGTCGCTGGTGGACGTGGAGATGAACAGCCTGGCCGGGCTCAGCTACCAGGCCACGCTCAAGGCGACCCACCCCTTCGCCTCGCCCTACTACACCTGGCCCCTCGACCAGCACCCGGTGCTGTTCTATGCCGTCTACACCGGCAACGGCGTCTCCAGCTCCGGGGGGCAGACCTACTCCAACTACGCCTGGATCACCGACATGGGCAACCCCGCCATCTTCTGGGGCGGTCTCTTCGCCCTCGCCGCCTGCCTCTACTGGACCCTCAGGCGGCGTGACCGCGTGGCCCTCTTCATCCTCCTCGGCTTCCTCTTCGACTGGCTCCTGCTGTGGTCCTGGCCCTCCCGCATCCTCTTCTTCTACGAGATCCTGGAGGCGCTCCCCTTCACCTGCCTGGCGCTCGCCTACTGCTGCACCCGGCTGGCCCATGCGGAGGCCTCCCTCCAGCTGGGCGGGAGCCGCCTCGGCCCCTACAGCCTGCGTCCCCTGGCCGGGGCCGTGGTCCTGGCCGTGATCCTCAGCTTCGCCTACTTCTACCCCCTCTGGACCGGCCAGCCCATCCCCTCCAACGACTTCTTCCAGCACATCTGGCTGCCCGGCTGGTACTGAGCCGGAGCCGACGTGACCTCGGGAGTGGCCCTCTACTGGCTCCTGGTACTGCTCGCCGGGCTGGTCCTCTCCGACCTGGTCCCGTTTCGCTGGAGCCTCTCCGAGCGCCTCGCCGCCTCGCTGCTGCTGGGCCTGGTCGCGTCCAGCCTCTGCGCCTTCGGTCTCGCCCTCTGGCTCGGGCTCAGCCCCGGGCTGGCGCTGCTCTCGCCCGCGCTCCCGCTGCTGCTCGGCCTCGGCCTCGGGGCCCGGCGCTGGCCCCGCCGCCTGCGCCGGGGGCCGCGCTCCTGGGGCAGCTGGCTGGTGGGGGAGTGGGGGCGGCCGGGGGCCCGCTGGGGTGTCGGCCTCAGCCTGCTCCTGGGGCTGGCCGGCTTCCTGCTCTTCAGCTCGGCGCTGGCCCAGTCCCCGGACGGGATCTTCGCCTCCTACCCGGCGGTCTGGTCCGACTGGTCGGTCCACGCTGCCTACGCGCGCAGCTTCCTGGTCGGCGCCAATCTGCCTCCCACCGACACCCTGGAGGTGGGCACGGGGCTGCGCTACCCCTTCCTCGCCGACTTCCAGCCGGCCCTGCTGCAGAGTCTCGGCCAGAGCCTGGTCGGGTCCCTCGACGTTCCCTCCTGGCTGGTCTCCTGGAGCGCCGCCGTGCTCCTGCTCCACCTCGCCTACCGGGTCACGCGGCGCCGCCTGGCGGCCACCCTGGCCCTGGCGCTGATGCTCTTCGGGGGCGGGCTCGGCTTCATCGGCCTCTACGGCGACGGCTGCCAGCAGCTGGCCCACACCAGCTCCGACTTCGACGCCGGGGCCTGCACCGAGCTGGGCGCGGGGACGCCCTCCGCGGTGGCCGGCTTCCTCGTCCACCTGCCCACGGAGCTGGCCCACCTGCCCCGCTCCTACGACGGCCAGAACCAGTCCGATCCCCCCCTCTCCGACCTCCAGTGGTACGAGCCGCTGCTCGTCTACTGGCTGCCCCAGCGTGACTTCGACTACGGGGTGGCCCTGGTGGCGCTCCTGGCCCTGCTGCTCTGGGAGGCCTCGCTCGGGCGGCGCCGAGAGCTGGCGCTGGCCGCCGGCCTGATCAGCGCCTGCCTGCCCTGGGTCAACCCCTTCGGCTACCTGGCCGTCTTCCTCATCGGCGCCTGGTGGCTGGGCCGGCGCGGCTGGTGGCGCGGCCTCGGCCTCTTCCTGCTGCCGCTGCTGCTGCTGGGGCTGCCGCGCGCCGTCTACCTCCTGAGCGGGCCTCACGGCCAGCTCGCCGGGCCGGTCGGGAGCAACCTCTACCCCGAGCTGGACGTGGGCTGGCTGGCTCACGCGGCCACGGTCTGCACCGGGGCCCAGTTCCAGGCGGGCGCCAGCTGCGACGCCCTCTACCTGCCCGGCAGCTCGCTGGGGAGCCAGGTCTCCTACCTGGCCCAGAGCCTCGCCTCGCCGTCGGTCTGGGCCGGGACGCTCGGGTTCTGGCTCGCCAACACGGGCGTCTTCTGCCTCCTGGCCCTGCTCCTGCTGCTCCTGCGCCACCCGCGCTCGCCGCTCTCGCGCGAGCTGCGCGAGCTCCAGCTGGTCCGCTTCTGGGGCCCCTTCTGGATCCTCTTCCTGCTCGCCAACCTGGTCGTGACCCAACCCTGGAACTGGGACAACACCAAGCTCCTCGAGTACTGGTACCTGGGCGCCGCCATACCCGTCGCCTGGCTGCTGGCGGCGCTCTGCCGGCGCCTCTGGGCCAGCGCGCTGGTGGCCCTGGTCTGCGTCTCCCTGGTCCTCAGCGGGGCCCTCAGCCTGGACATGGCGCTGCTGGGGCAGAGCTCGCTCTTGCAGGCCCCCAACGCCAGCACCCACCTGGGATGGGCCGACCCCCAGGCGGAGCGGGTGGCGCGCCTGGTGGAGGCGCGAACCCCGAGGAACTCCGTCTTTCTCACCGAGGGCCAGCCCAACGATCCTGTCACCAGCCTCGCCGGGCGCCGCGTCCTGCTCGCCTACGACGGCTGGCTCTGGAGCTACGGGCAGCCGCTCTCGGGCCCCCTCGGCGCCGTGCGCCGCATCTACGCCGGCTGCCCGGCGCAGGGGAGCTGCGCCGTGGGGCGTCTGCTGCGCCGCTACCACGTCTCCTACATCGAGTTCGAGCCCGGCGACTACAACGACATCTCCGTCAACCGCTCCTGGTTCGAGGCCCAGCGCCTGCCGGTCGTGGTCCGCACCAGGGACTACCTCGTGCTCTCGGTGCGCCGGCTCTGGTCCCGCGCCCGCTAGGCCGGGACCTCGCGCCTGCCCCGGCCAGCCCGGCAGCGGGAGCGCTGGCTAGGCTGGGCGGTGACGGCCCCGGCGACGGTGGCGGGGCCCAGCGGCCGAGGAAGGTGAGCTTGCCGAGGATGCCATGGCTCGACTGACGGACGTCCACTGCCATCTGGTGCCGCCCCGGCTGCGCGGCGCGGACGGGCCCAGCTGGCGGGATCCCTGGTTCCGCGACTGCCACCGGGCAGGGGCGCGCTTCGCTTCCGGTGCCGAGGTGGTGGCCGCGCTCGACGAGGCTGGCCTGGAGCGCGCCGCCGTCTTCGGCTGGCCCTTCTCCGAGCCCGGCCTGCTGGCCCAGCAGAACGACTACGTGGCAGAGCAGGCCGAGAGCTCCGGGGGCCGCCTCCTGGGCCTGGCCCTGGTCAACCCGGCCCGGCCCGGCTGGGAGGGGGAGCTGGAGCGCTGCCGCCACCTGGGGCTGCTCGGGGTGGGGGAGCTGAACGCGGATGCCCAGGGCTTCGAGCTCGACTTCGGCGGCTCCCTGGGAGCGCTGCTGCGCTCGCTGGCGGAGATGGACTGGCCCCTCATGCTCCACGCCAGCGAGCCGGTGGGACACGCCTACCCGGGCAAGGGGTCCGCCTTCCCCGAGCGTCTCTGGGGGCTCCTGGTGCCGGCCCTGGGGGCGCTGCCCCGGCTCCGGCTCTGCCTCGCGCACCTGGGCGGCGGGCTGCCCCTCTACGGCCACATGCCCGAGGTGGCGACCCTCTGCCAGCGGCTCTGGTTCGACACCGCGGCCCTGCCCTACCTCTACTCGGAGGGCGTCCTGGCGGCGGTGGAGGGGATACTGGGGCCGGGCCGGCTCTGCTTCGGCAGCGACTTCCCCCTGCTGGCCCCGCAGCGCTACCGGGGCCACCTCGATGGGCTCCCCCCGGCCGCCCTGGAGTCGCTCCGGGCCGGGGCGCCGGAGGCCTGGTTGGGGGCGGCGGCCGCCGGCTAGCCGCCCCGGGCCCGCCCAGCCCGGCCCGCTCCGCGACCCCGACAATCTCTGGCATGGACTCGCCCGGGCCAGAGCTGGCCTTCGCCCTCATCGCCATGGAGGGCCCGGACCAGTACAGCCAGGCGGGCGGGCTCGGGGTCCGGATCACCCAGCTGGGGCGAGCCCTGGCCGCCGCCGGACTGCCCGCCCGGACCTACTTCGTCGGCGACCCTCAGCTCCCGGCCCGGGAGCAGCGCCAGGGGCTGGAGCTGGTGCGGGTGGGACGGGAGATCTCGGCCCAGTTCCCGAGCGGCGTCTACAGCGGGGAGCAGCTGAAACTCTCCTACCTGGCCGCGCGGCTGCCCGCACGACTGCTGGAGGAGTGGGTCCAGCCCCAGCTGGAGGCCGGCCGGCTCCCCGTCCTCATGTTCGAGGAGTGGCAGACCGCCGCCTGGGCGACCGGAACCGCCCGGCTGCTCCGGAGCCGGGGACTGGGGCAGCGCTGCCTCGTGCTCTGGAACGCCAACAACCAGTTCGGCTTCGAGGGCATGGACTGGGTCGGGCTGGACCGGGTGGCGGCCATCACCACCATCAGCCGCCACATGCGGCTCCTGGTGGAGGGCTACGGGGTGGCGCCCATAGTCATCCCCAACGGGGTCCAGCCGGAGCTGCTGGTCGCGGTCGACCCCGAGGCGGTGGCCCGCCTGCGAGCGGCCGCCGAGCCCCGCCAGCTGCTCCTCAAGGTGGGCCGCTTCCACCCCGACAAGCGCTGGCTCCAGGCGGTGCGGGGGCTGGGGGAGCTGCGCTCACGAGGCCGGCCGCTGCGGCTGCTGGTCCGGGGCAGCTCCGACGCCTACGGGGACGAGGTCCGGGCCGCGGCCCGCGAGTGCGGCCTCCGGGTCCAGCTCTGGGAGCAGCCGGTGCAGGATCTCGGCGACCTGGCCCGAGCCCTGGAGCAGACGCCCGAGGCGGACTTCCTGGAGCTAACCCGCTTCCTCCCCGAGGAGCTGCTGCCGCCCCTCTACGCGGCCTCCCTGGCGGTGCTCGCCAACTCCGGCTTCGAGCCCTTCGGGCTGGTGGGGCTGGAGGCCATGGCCGCCGGCGGCCTGCCGGTGGTGGGGGCCACCGGCGAGGACTACGCCCGCCATCTCCACAACAGCCTGGTCATGGAGACCGAGTACGCCTCCGAGCTGGCCACGGCGGTCTCGGCCCTGGAGGCCAGCCCGGGGCGCGCCCAGGCCATGCGCCAGGCCGCCCGGGCCACGGCCGCCTCCTACAGCTGGCCCCTGGTGGTGGAGGGGGACCTGCTGCCCCGACTGCCGCTGCTGGCCCGGCGCCAGGGCTGGCCCTGGCCGGAGAGCCGGTCCGCTTGAGCCGCCCCGGCCCCGGCCTGCGCGGCCAGCTGCCGCTCCTGCTGCTCGTCTTCTGGGTCGGCTTCAACCTCCGCGACACTATGCTCAGCGTGCCCCCGGTGCTGGACCTGGTGCGGGCCTCGGAGCGCCTCAGCTACGCCAGCAGCGGGCTGCTGACCTCGATCCCCCTGCTCGCCCTGGGCCTGGCGGCGGTGCCGGCCGCGCTCCTGGTGCGCCGTCTCGGCGCCCGCGCCGTGGTCGGGCTGGGGCTGGCCCTGGGAGCGCTGGGGGCGCTGGTCCGAGCCCTGCCCGGGGGCGGCCTGCCGCTCTTCCTCGGCACCGCCCTCATGGGGGTGGGCATCGCCGCCTGCCAGCCCGGGCTGCCCGTCTTCATCCAGAGCCGCTTCGGATCCCGGGTCCAGTCCGCCTCGGTGACGCTCACCCTGGGGATCACGGTGGGGGAGGTGATCGCGGCCGCCACCACCGCCTCCCTGCTCCTGCCGCGGATCGGCGGCTGGGCCCAGACCATGGTCTTCTGGGGCGGCCTCATGGCGCTGGCGGCGCTGGCCTGGGTCCTGGTCGGACTCGGGGGCCGGAACGGGAGCGAGGCGGGTCGAGGTTCGGGAGGCCTGCGCGACCTGGGCCGCACCCTCTTCGACCGCCGCCTCTGGCCCGTCTACGTCCTCTTCGGGGGCCAGTCGCTGGTCTTCTTCTCCACCAACACCTGGGTCCCGACCGCGCTCGGAGGGGGAGCGGGGCGCGGCCTCACCAGCCTCACCCTGGCGGTCCTCAACGGGGTCATGATCCCGGTCGACCTGCTCCTCATCTTCTCCGGGAGGACCTTCGCCACCCGCCGCTGGTTCTACCTGCTCAGCTCGGCCCTGACGCTGCTCGGCGGGGCCGGCTGGCTCCTCAGCGGCGCCCGGCCCGCCCTGCTCTGGGCCGCCCTGATCGGCGCCGGGGTGGCCCTCGACTTCGCCGGCCTGCTCGCCTACCCGGCCATGGTGGCGCGGCCCCAGCGGGTGGCCGCGATCAGCGCCAGCATGCTGACGGTGGGCTACGCGGCCGCCTTCTGCGGCCCCTTCCTCGGCGGCGTGGCCCTGGACCTGGGCGGCGGCCGGGAGTCCCCCTTCATCCCCATCGTGGCGGCGGCGGCGCTGATGGTCGTCTGCTCGCTGCTGGCCCCGGTGGGCCGCGACCCGGGGGCCGCGGTCGGGTCCGGGGCCGGCCCGCGCGAAGCGGCCCCGGCCGGGGGCGGATATCTTGGCTGAGGTGGACTTCCAGGCACTCCTGCGGCACTTCGACCGGGAAGCTTCCCGGGTGGCCGAGCTGGCTCCCCTGGACCCGGCCGCCCCCCTCCCGAGCTGTCCCGGCTGGTGCGTGGGCACGGTCGTCTCCCACCTCGCCCAGGTCTACGAGCACAAGGTCGCCTGCACCGAGCTGGGGCGGCCGCCGGACCCCTGGCCCCCGACCTGGCCCTCGGGCCGGGACCAGGTGGGCTGGATGGTGGAGGCGCAGGCGCGCCTCCGCGAGCTGCTCTCCCGGCTCGGTCCCGACGCCCCCTCCTGGACCTGGTACCCCCCCGACCAGACGACCGGCTTCTGGGCCCGGCGCATGGCCCACGAGACGGCCGTCCACCGCGTCGACGTGGAGCAGGCGCTGGCCCGGACGGGCCCCGGGGGCCCGGCTGGGCCCGGCGCGCCGGCCACCGCGGAGGAGCGCCCGGTGCCCCCGGAGCTGGCCCTCGACGGGATCGACGAGATCCTCCGCGTGATGCTGGCGGGGGACTGGTCGGACGAGCCCGGTGACGGCTGCCGGGGCCAGCTGGTGGCGGTGGCCAGCGCCGGCCGCAGCTGGCTGGTCCGGCTCGGGGCCGACGAGGTCCTGGTCGAGGCGGGCGGGGCCGGGGTGGAGGCCCGGCTGGAGGGGGATCCCTCCGACGTGCTGCTCTGGCTCTGGGGCCGGCGGGGGGACCAGGGGCTGCTGCCCCGGCCGCGGCCCGAGGCCCTGGGGCTGCTGCGCCACCGCCTGGAGCTCTGCACCCAGTGAGCGGCCACGGGCTGGGCTGGGACGTGGAGGACCCGCTCCGCATCCGCATCCTGAGGGTCGGGCCCTGGGACAACGCCGCCTACGTCGTCGCCTGCCCCGAGACCGGCGCCGCCGTGCTCATCGACGCCGCCAACGAGGCCGAGGTGCTGATCCGGGCGCTGCAGGGGCTGGAGCTGGTCGCCATCCTGGAGACCCACGGCCACGAGGACCACTGGCTGGCGCTGGCCCAGCTCCAGTCCCACTTCCCCGGCGCCTGGACCGGCGCCCACCGCGGCGACTGGGCCATGTTCGACCCGCCCGGCCCGGACCGGAGCCTGGAGGGGGGAGAGGAGCTGGAGTTCGGCCACCGCCGCCTCCGGGTCCTGCACACGCCCGGGCACACGCCCGGCAGCCTGTGCTTTGCCCACCCCGGCTACGTCTTCACCGGCGACACCCTCTTCCCCGGCGGACCCGGCGCCACCCGGCCTCCCCTGGGCAGCTTCCCCACCATCTGCGAGAGCATCCGCAGCCAGCTGCTGGTGCTGCCCGGGGAAACCGTGGTCCTGCCCGGGCACGGGGACGCCACCACCATCGCCCGGGAGGCGCCCCAGTTCCAGGGCTGGGTGGCGCGCGGCTGGTAGCCGGGGAGGGTGCCCGGACGGAGCCGGTGGCCGGCTCCCGGGAGCCCGGGCCGGGGCCCTTCCGGCCCCGATCTGCGCCCGCTCAGGGCTCGGGGAAGAGATCCCCGGTGGAGGGGTGGAGGAAGCTGAGGCGGTGCTCGGGGCAGGTCCCGTGGCGGGCTATGGCCTGGCGGTGGGAGAGCGAACCGTAGCCCTTGTTGCTGTCGAATCCGTAGATCGGGAAGCTGGGATGGAGCCCCACCATGAGATGGTCCCGGTAGACCTTGGCGACGATCGAGGCGGCCGAGATGCTGGGCACCAGGCAGTCGCCGGCCACGAGGCTGCGATAGCTCGGGCGTCCTCGCAGGGCGAGGTTGCCGTCGCCCAGGTGGATGGGGGCCGGCACCGCGTCGACGAGCAGTTCGAAGGCGCGTCGGTTGGCCCAGCCCATGCCCCGCCGGTCGATCTCCGCAGCCTCGATCATGACCAGCTCGACGGCCAGCGCCGCCGCCCGGATGAGGGGCTCCACGGTCTCCCGCTGCCGCGCCGATAGCAGC
>JASHRA010000033.1 GCA_030038765.1 Candidatus Dormiibacterota bacterium
TGGATCTCGTCCCCGGCGGAGAGCCCGTAGCTGTCGTCGTCACCCCCCAGCTCCGAGCTGTCCACCCGCAGCACCGGGTCGTGGCCCACCGTCTCCGAGTTGGCCGCCACCAGCTGGTCGTCCTCGTCGTACTGGTAGCTGTCGGACTCCAGCGTCGTGCTCCCGTTCTGGTCCGTGATCCCGCTCAGGAGGTCGGCGTCGTCATAGGTGTAGCTCTCGTCGGTCCCGCCCGGGTACTGGATCTCGCTGAGGTCCCCGTCCGGGTCGTAGCTCAGCTGGGTCGTGTTCCCCAGCCAGTCCGTCACCGAGGTCCTTGGTCCAGGGAGTCCCGGCTGTAGGTGTTCTGGCTGGTCGTCCTCGCAACGGCGCCCCGCTGTCAAGCAATGAGATCAATGTTCAAGTTGAGATTCAGCGCGGCCATCTTACCCAGGGTGATGGGTTTCAGCGTAATCCCAGCCTGACCATTCTCGGCAAACCAACTGAGGCCGACATTCATGACCCACCCCCGCTTAGCGACCTCGGTAAGTAAATCCTCCCGCCCTTGCAGCGTATGAAAAATCTGTTCGACGTGACGCTCAGGACGCATGGCTTCGTCGATCGCTGAATCCCATACCCACACACTGCGCCTTAGCCCGGACAGCTCTTGGTTGATACGCCCAATGCGAGAGTCAGGGTCGTGCCACTCTGTGCCTGCCAGTCCAAGTACGGCGTCAACTTCCGCTTTAGTTCTGGCGCCTCCGAGAACCCGAACCAGGCTCCATGTAGCTGTTATCATCGCTCACTCAACTAGAAGGCCACTGCACAGATAGGTGCGGCGAGCAGACACGCTGGCTTGGCGGCGTTAGCCAACCACCACAAAAGGATTAGTCCTCCAGCCGCCCCAGCAGCAGCGCCATTGGGCAGGGCGCTAACCATCTCCTGACCAGATTGGATACGGGCCTCATCCTCCAGGTTCCCTAAGGGATCGTCGGAGACGCCGCCCTTGGGGTCCACTACGTACACAGCTCGTGATTTATGGTCGAGCCCCAGATCTGGATTCTCATCGTCATTACCACGAGTCTCACGCTTGAGTTCACTCACTGACCGCTCAAGGATGCCAGGTGTAATCGTTACCCCGCGTCTTCTGAGCCAATTTAACATTCCGCCCTTGGTTGTGAACAGCTTGCTGGGCGCGGACGCACTCCCGCCGGGGCCGGACGAGGTACTTCCGTCGGCAGCCGGAAGTACTGGGTCTCGGAGCGAACGGGCCACGGTATCGAGGTCACGTATCGAGGCACAGGCCGATACGCAACCTGGCCATCTGTCCAAGCAAACCATGGTCGAGGGTCAGCCCGGCTTGGCCGTCGGGCGCAAACCAAGTCAGCCTGATTTCAATCTGCCAACCTCGACCGGCAGCGCGCCTCAGCCCGTCCCGCCGTTCTGTGAGCACCTGGAGGATCTGCCGGACATGGGCTTCAGGAGGCAGTGCCTCATCGATCGCCGAGTCCCAGATCCACACACTGCGCCTTTGACCCGTGAGTTCCATGCCGATTTGTCCGATACGTGACCGGGCATCGTGCCATTTGGTCCCACTTATTCCTAGGACGTCATCTACCTCGCCCTGGGTCTTTGCATCGCCGAACACCCTGACCAAGCTCCATGTCGCGGTGATCATTGTTCCCTGCTACTAGTGCCCTGCTGCTGAACTCTTGAGGCAAAAGCACCCGACGCTGACCGGCGAGCGGGCCCCCACCGGTGCCGGGCCCAGGAGGTCTGCGCCCGGCACGGGATCCTCGTGGAGGCGGTGATGACCGACAACGCCAAGGCCTACCGCCAGAGCCGGATCTTCCAGGCCACCCTCAAAGAGCTCTGCTGCCACCAGCTGCTGACGCCTCCCTACCACCCCCAGTTGAACGGCAAGGTGGAGCACTTCCACCGCACCCTGCTGGAGGAGTGCGCGTACCTCCGTCCCTACCTCAGCAACGAGGTCGGCTGCGCTTGCTGGGCCCCTGGCTGCGCCGCTAAAACTACCACCGAGCCCACACCGCTCTCTGCGGCCTCGCTCCCGTGACCCGTGTAAACGACCTCTGGGGGAAGTACGCTACCCAGCGTCAGGCGCCCCGCGGACGGCGGAGCTACCCACCTGACCCAAACGTTCCCGGCAGGCCTCCCCCAACTGGTCGAGACCCACCCGCACCTGCTCCATGCTGTCCCGCTCGCGGATGGTGGCGGCGTGGTCCTCCAGGCTCCCGAAGTCGATGGTCACCGCCAGCGGGGTGCCGATCTCGTCCTGCCGGCGGTAGCGGCGCCCGATCGACTGGGTGTCGTCGTACTCGGTGGCGAAGCTGCGTCGCAGCTCTGACTCGACCCGGCGCGCCAGCTCCCCCAGCTCCGGGGGCTTGCGCTGCAGGGGCAGGACCGCCACCTGGAAGGGCGCCACCTCGGGTCGGAGCCGCAGCACCACCCGGCGCTCGCCGCGCACCTCCTCCTCGTCGTAGGCGTCGAGCAGCAGGGCGAGGAAGATCCGGTCCACCCCCACCGCCGGCTCCACCACGAAGGGCAGGTAGTGCTCACCGCTCAGCGGATCGACGTACTGGAGGTCACGGCCGCTGAACTCCTGGTGCCGGCGCAGGTCGTAGTCCCCGCGGCGGGCGATGCCCTCCAGCTCGCCCCAGCCCCAGGGGAAGAGGTACTCGATGTCGCTGGAGGCGAGGGCGTAGTGCGCCTTCTCGTCCTCGCCGTGGGGACGGATGCGGAGCCGCTCCGCGCCGAGGCCGAGGGAGCGGTGCCAGGAAAGCCGCTGCTCGCACCAGTAGTCGAACCAGCGGGCGTCGTCCGCCGGGGAGCAGAACCACTCCATCTCCATCATCTCCAGCTCCCGGAGGCGGAAGATGAAGTTGCCGGTGGAGATCTCGTTGCGGAAGCTGCGCCCGATCTGGGCGATGCCGAAGGGCACGCGCTGGCGGGTGCTGGCCAGGACCTGCTTGAAGTTGACGAACATGCCCTGGGCCGTCTCCGGCCGGAGGTAGACGACGGCGCTCTCGTCCTCCACCGGGCCGAAGAAGGTCTTGAACATGAGGTTGAACTGGCGGGGCGGGCTCAGCGGCCCCCCGCAGTTGGGGCAGCGGTCGCCCTCCAGGTGGTCGGCGCGGAAGCGTTGGTGGCACTCCCCGAGGCAGTCCACCATGGGGTCGGAGAAGCTGCCGAGGTGGCCCGACGCCTCCCAGACGGCGGGGTTCATGAGGATGGCGGCCTCGATCCCCTCGACGTCGTCGCGCAGCTCCACCATCTCCCGCCACCAGAGGTCGCGGATCCGCCGCCGCAGGCGCACCCCGAGGGGACCGAAGTCGTAGATGGCGTTGAGCCCGCCGTAGATCTCGCTGCCCGGGTAGACGAAGCCGCGCCGCTTGCAGAGCGAGACCAGCGTCTCCAGGCGATTGGACCCGGACTCCGGCATTGGCACCTCCGACGACCCGGCCCGGCCGCGCGGCAGCGGCGCTCAGAGACCTCCGGCGCGCGTCATTCTAAGGCCCCCGGCAGGTCCGCCAGATCGGATCCCGGGCCGAACCCCGGCCCCATCATCTCCACCCCGCCCGGACCCCGCACCGACCACCGGGAGCCGTCCCAGCAGAGCCCGGTGCACTCGTCGATGGCCAGCACCAGGTGCTCCCGGCTCAGCTCCCGGGCCTGCTCCCGCCAGCGCTGGCTGGCGCTTTGCCAGTGGGGCACTACCACGCCCGGGGCCAGCCCCAGACCGGGGCTCAGGGAGAAGCCCCGGGCGGGGGCCAGGCAGGCCTCCGCCAGCACCATCGCCCCGGCGCTCGATCCGGCCACCGGGGTCCCCTTCCGGTAGGCGGAGCGCAGGGCCCGGGCGGCAGGGCTCCCAGCCAGCACGCGCTGGGCCGCCGCGGGGTCGCCTCCGCAGAGGTAGATGGCCGGGGCTGAGGCCAGCTGTCCCACGAGCTCCGGGTCACGGGCCTGGGCGGGGGTCTGGATGAAGCAGCCGACCAGCTCGGCGCCGAGGGTGGCGAAGTGGGCCCGGGCCCACTCCACCGCCGTCTCCGGGATGTCCTGGGCGGCCGAGGTGAGCACGGCCACCAGGGGCCGGCGGGCCCGCGCCAGCCACCAGCCGTCGGCCGGCCGGCACTCCGGGTGCCACTCCCTGCCCCCCAAGAGGAGCAGGGTGCGCTCAGCTCTGGGCGGTGCGGAAGGCTTTCGCGACATCTCGGCTCCCTGCGGCCCGGCTCCGCCAGGAGCACTTCGCGAGCCGCTGCTAGCATCGGATTGTGCTGCGCCTCCACGACACCCTGTCGAGAGAGGTGAGGCCGGTGGAGCCGCTCGAGCCTCCCAAGCTGCGCATGTACAGCTGCGGCCCCACCGTCTACCGCTCGGTCCACATCGGCAACCTGCGCACCTACCTCATGGCCGACTGGATCAAGCGCATCGCCCGGAGCCAGGGCTGGGAGGTGCTCCACGTCAAGAACATCACCGACGTCGGGCACATGCGCCAGGAGATGGCCGAGCGGGGCGGGGACAAGGTGATCGCCGCCGCGCTCGCCGCCGGGCGCACCCCACGCGAGATCGCGGGCGAGTTCGAGCAGGAGTTCCATCAGGCGGAGGCCCTGCTGGGCATCGAGCCCGCCGACATCTTCCCCCGCGCCACCGACCACGTGCCCCAGATGCTGGCCATCATCGAGCGCCTGCTGGAGCGGGGCCTGGCCTACGTGGTCGAGGGCAGCGTCTACTTCGACACCGCCGCCCAGGCCGGCTACGGCTCCCTCTCCGGCAACTCCCTGGAGCAGCTCCAGCGGGCCGCCGGGGCGGAGCCCGACCCGGCCAAGCGCCACGCCGCCGACTTCACCCTCTGGCGCTCCGCCGAGGCCGGCCGTCAGCTGATGGTCTGGGAGAGCCCCTTCGGCCTCGGCTACCCGGGCTGGCACATCGAGTGCTCGGCCATGTCCATGGAGTACCTGGGCCCCCAGCTGGACCTCCACACCGGCGGCGTCGACAACATCTTCCCCCACCACGAGGACGAGCGGGCCCAGAGCGAGGGGGCCACCCAGCTCCCCTTCGTGCGCCACTGGGTGCACGGGCAGCACCTGCTCGCCGACGGGGTCAAGATGGCCAAGTCCCAGGGCAACGTCTACACCATCCAGGAGCTGGCCCAGCGCGGCTTCGACCCCCTCGCCTTCCGCTACCTCTGCGCCAGCGTCAGCTACCGCACCCGGCTCAACTTCACCCTGCGCTCGCTGGCCGCGGCCCAGCGCGGGCTGCAGCGGCTCCGCCAGCTGGCCGCCGATGACGGGGGCAGCGCCGACGCGGAGCGCGTCGAGCTGCTGCGGGCGGAGGTGAGGGGCGCCCTCGAGGACGACTTGGACCTGCCCCGGGCCCTCTCCCTCTGCTGGACCCTGGCCCGGAACCGCTCCATCTCCCCGGCCACGCGCCGGGCGGCGCTCCTGGAGGCCGATGGGTGGCTGGGACTGGGCCTGGAGCGGCCGCCGGTGGCGGAGGCGGAGCCGGGGCCCTGGGAGGAGCTGGCCCGCTCCCGGGAGCGGGCCCGGCAGGGCGGAGAGTTCCAGCGCGCGGACGCCCAGCGGCTGGAGCTGGCCCACTCCGGCGTCGTCGCCGAGGACCACCGCGGGAACAGCAGCTACCGCCAGCTGGGGGCCCTGGACCGGCGTCGCGGCCAGATCTCCTCCCCCGTCGAGATCCTCGACCAACGCTCAGAGCCGGACCTGCTCCAGGTCTCGGTGAGCCTCGTCTGCAGCGGCTACCCGGACGACATCCGCCGCTGCGTGCGGAGCCTCTGGGGCCACCGCGGCGGGCACAGCCTGGAGATCCTGGCGGTCGACAACGACGCCGAGGCGGGCGCCTCCGCCGCCCTCGCCGAGCTGGCCCGGGAGGTCCCCTGCCTGCGCCTCTTCCGCGCCGACCACCGGCTCGGCGAGGGCGCCGCCCGCAACGTCACCCTGCGCGCCGCCCGGGGCTCGGTCGTGCTCCTGCTCGACACCGGGGTGGAGGCCGTGGGAGACGTCTTCGGCCCCCTGCTGGAGGCGCTCCGGGACCCCTGGGTAGGGGCGGTGGGCCGCTGGGGCGCACGCAGCGCGGACCTGCGCGAGTTCTACGACTCGGAGGAGCTGGAGGTGGACGCCATCGACGGCTACTGCCTGGCCCTGGCCCGCGCCCGGCTGCTCCGGGTGGGACTGCTGGACGAGCGCTTCCGCTTCTACCGGATGCTCGACTTCAACCTCAGCCTGGCCCTGCGCGCCCTCGGC
>JASHRA010000034.1 GCA_030038765.1 Candidatus Dormiibacterota bacterium
CCCGCGCGGCCGACGTAGACGACCATGGCAGGGTTGGCCACGAGGCCCACCATGAGCCCGCCCACGGCCCCGGCGGTGAAGTGGGTGTGGACCACTCCCAGGGTGTCGTCGACCCGGCGGAAGGGCCAGCGACCGGCCAGCTTGTTCATCGTGAGCCAGGGCACGGCGGCGCCCAGGAGGCCGATCAGGAGGGCACCGTAGCCGTCCACGTAGCCGGCCGCGGGGGTGATCGCCACCAGGCCGCAGATGAGCCCGTTGATGGTCCCGACGAAGGAGAGCTTGTGCTGCAGCAGGTAGTCGCCGAGGAACCAGACCAGCATGGCGGCGGCGGCGGCGAGATTGGTGTTGAGCACGGCGGCGGCCGCGTCGGCGTTGCTGAAGTAGGGATCGCCGCCGTTGAAGCCGTTCCAACCCAGCCAGAGGATGCCCGCCCCGACCGCAGCCATGATCAGGTTGTTGGGCTTGAAGTCGCGCTGGTCCTGAAGCGTCCGCGGCCCGATCACGGCGGCGCCGACGAAGCCGGAGATGCCGGCCGCGACGTGGATCACGTAGCCGCCGCTGTAGTCGACGACGCCCATCTGGGCGAGCCACCCCCCGCCCCAGAGCAGGAAGCAGTTGACGCTGTAGACGAGCACGGACCAGAGCGGCACGAAGAGCATCCAGGCCCTGAGGTTGATGCGCCCGATGACCCCGCCGGCCAGGATGACGGGGGCGATGGCGGCGAACACGAACTGGAAGTAGATCAGCGAGGCCTGGGAGAACCTGAACTGGGGCATGAGGCCCCGCAGCAGCGGCACCGAGGCCCTGGTGGTCTCCCCGAGGGCCGAGAGCACCGGCTGGGGGAAGCCCACCAGGCTGCCGATCCAGGGGTGGCCGAAGCCCATTCCAAAGCCGCAGAGGGCCCAGACCATGAGCACGGCGGCGAAGGCGTAGAAGGTCATCAGGACGGAGTTGAGCGCCCATTTGCGCTTCACCAGCCCGCCGTAGAGGACGGCCAGACCGGGCAGGGTCTGGAGTCCGACCAGGGTGGCCGCGGAGAGCTGCCAGGCGGTGTCACCAGGGCTGAGCCAGGGCGGCGAGGGTGCGTACATGCTGGGGCCTCTCCCATGCTCTCGGTGGTCATCCCGGAGCGGCTCCCGGAGGGCTCCGGCTGCCCCGAAGTTGGCAGCCCGGTGCCGACCCTGTCATGGGGGCGACACCACCAAAGCTGGCTGTGTTATCTGTGGGACATACCCGGGAGGGGAAGGGGCGGGAGCGCCGGGGCCGGTCGAGCGCGGCTCGGCCCCGGGCTGGCGGAGAGGGCGGGATTCGAACCCGCGGTGGCTCATCACCACACCGCTTTTCGAGAGCGGCACCTTAAACCACTCGGACACCTCTCCGGGTCCGATTCTAGGCACGGGCCGGCGCTCAGCCCTCGGCCGGCCCCCGGAGGTCACGGAAGAACTGCTGCAGGAGCTGGACTGCCGCCTCCGCCCGGCAGCCGGGCACGACCTGGGGATGGTGGTTGCCGCCGGGGTGGGCGAGCACCTGGTAGACGCTCCGGAAGGCTCCCTTGCGAGGGTCGTCGGCCCCGTACACGACCCGTTCGACGCGGGCCAGCAGCATCGCCCCGGCGCACATCGGGCAGGGCTCCAGGGTGGAGTAGAGGGTGCAGCCCGAGAGGCGCCAGGAGCGGAGCCGGCGCGAGGCCTGGCGCAGCGCCAGCAGCTCGGCGTGGGCGCTGGCCTGACGGGAGCGCTCGACCCGGTTGCCGGCGGCGCCCAGCACATGCCCGTCCCGACCCACCACCAGGGCCCCCACCGGGACCTCACCGCGGGCCCCGGCGGCGCGGGCCAGCCGCAGCGCCCGGCTCATCCAGAGGAGGTCCTCGGCGCTGGGGCTGGCCGCGGGCTCCGCCTCCACCTCACACCTCCCATGGGCCAGGGACCGCCACGCCCCTCGGCGGGCCCCGCCGGGAGGTCCGGACCGGCGCCTCGACGGAGGCGCCCTCACCCCCGGCCGGGAGCGGGCTCGTCTCGGGCCGAACCTATAATTTGGCCCTTCGCGGTGGCTATAGCTCAGTTGGTTAGAGTGCCAGGTTGTGGCCCTGGAGGTCGAGGGTTCGAGTCCCTCTAGCCACCCCGGCACGGACCGGGGCCCAGCCGGCCATGTGCTATGCTCGGCCGGACCCAGAGCCCGGCCAGTGGTGTGCGTGCGCCCGGCGGCCTCCGCGGCGTCTGATAGGAGATCTGCTCAACCCCCATGCTTCAGGGTGAAGCCAAGGCGGCGGTCATCGAGGCCCACCGCCGCCACGAGTCGGACACGGGGTCGCCCGAGGTCCAGATCGCGATCTTCAGCGAGCGCATCCGCGAGCTGACCGAGCACCTCAAGGTCCACCCCAAGGACCATCACACCAGGCGCGGTCTGCTCAAGCTGGTGGGCAAGAGGCGCCGCCTCCTGGCCTACCTCATGGGCGTTGACATCGCCCGCTATCGCAGCCTCATCGCTGAGTTGGGGTTGCGTCACTGACCTTGACCGATCGCCGGCTGACTCGAATCCCTGCGAGGGCCGGTGTTGTTTTGAGACCGCGGATCCCGAACCTGGGAGCAGCGGCGAGCCGCGCCTGGACCAGACCGCGGTTGGAGATTGGGGACGGGATCCGAGCCGAGTTCAGCTCTCATCCCCACTTTCTAACCGCGCCCTCTCCGCTGGCGCGCCCGGCCGCCCACCCTCCGGTACCGGGCCGCGGGGAGGCATCGCGTGGAAAAGACGCTTGTTTCGCGAGAATTTGACGGCTCGACGCTGAGCATCGAGACGGGCTGGATGGCCGAGCAGGCCAACGGCGCCGTTTGGGTCCGGCAGGGCGACACGGTGGTCATGGTCACGGCCACGGCCAGCCAGGCCCCGCGCCCCGGCATCGACTTCTTCCCCCTCACCTGCGACTACGAGGAGAAGATGTACTCGGTGGGCCGGATCCCGGGCGCCTTCATGCGCCGCGAGGCCCGGCCCTCGGAGGCGGCGACGCTGACGTCGCGGATGATCGACCGCCCCATGCGGCCGCTCTTCCCCAAGGACTTCCGCAACGACGTCCAGATCGTGGCCACGGTGCTCTCCACCGACCAGCTGCACGATCCCGCGGTGCTGGCGCTGATCGGCGCCGGGGCCGCCGTCGCCATCAGCGACATCCCCCACGCCGGACCGGTGGCGGCGGTCCGCATGGGGCTCTTCGAGGGCGGCCTGGTCGAGAACCCGAACATGCCCGACATGGAGCGCAGCCAGCTGGACCTGGTCGTGGCCGGGACCCGCGACTCGCTCAACATGGTCGAGGCCGGGGCCAAGGAGGTGGGGGAGTCGACCCTGGTGGAGGCCCTCTCCCGCGCCCACGAGCGCATCCGCCAGATCATCGCCATGGTCGACGAGCTGGTGGCCAAGGTGGGCAAGCCGGACATGGAGTACCCCCACGTGGGCATCTCGCCGGAGCTCAAGGCGGCCGTCGCTGAGGCCGTCGACGGGCGCATCGACCAGGTCTTCCGCGAGGCCGACAAGGCCCAGCGCGAGAGCCAGATCGACGCCCTGCGCGAGGAGGTCGCGGGCCAGCTCCGGTCCCGCTTCGAGGGGCAGGCGGGCGACATCCCGGCCGCCTTCGAGTCGGTGCTGAAGTCGGCGGTGCGGCGGGCCGTCCTGGACCAGGGCGTGAGGCCGGACGGGCGCCGCACCGACGAGATCCGCCCCATCTGGTGTGAGGTGGGTGTGCTGCCCCGCGCCCACGGCAGCGCCGTCTTTACCAGGGGCCAGACCCAGGCGCTCTCGGTCGTGACCCTGGGCACGATGTCGGACCAGCAGCGGCTCGACGGGCTGGGGCTGGAGGAGTTCAAGCGCTACATGCACCACTACAACTTCCCTCCCTACTCGGTGGGCGAGGCCCGGCCGCTGCGCTCTCCGGGGCGCCGCGAGATCGGGCACGGCGCGCTGGCCGAGCGCGCCGTCCGGGTCATGGTGCCCCCGGCGGACGAGTTCCCCTACGTGATCCGGATCGTGACCGAGATCCTCTCCAGCAACGGCAGCACCTCCATGGCCAGCGTCTGTGGCAGCACCTTGTCGCTGATGGACGCCGGGGTGCCGATCGCGGCCCCGGTGGGGGGCATCGCCATGGGCCTCGTCACCGACGAGCAGGACCCCTCGCGCTACGCCATCCTCTCCGACATCCAGGGCATCGAGGACGCCCTCGGCGACATGGACTTCAAGGTCGCCGGCACGCGCAACGGTGTCACCGCGCTGCAGATGGACATGAAGGCGCGCGGCCTCAGCTCCGAGCTCTTCCGGCGGGCCCTGGAGCAGGCCCGCCAGGGGCGCCTCTTCATCCTCGACAAGATGGCCCAGGCCATCGGCGCCCCGAGGACCGAGATGTCGGTGCACGCGCCCCGGATCACCACCTTGGAGATCAACCCGGACAAGATCCGCGACCTGATCGGCCCCGGCGGCAAGACCATCCGCCGGATCCAGGAGGAGACGGGCTGCTCGATCGACGTCGAGGACGACGGCCGGGTCTTCCTGGCCACGGTCGACGAGGCCGCGATGCAGCAGGCGGTGGCCATGATCCGCGACCTCACCGAGTCGGTCGAGGTGGGCCGGATCTACAAGGGCAAGGTGGTCCGCATCATGCCCTTCGGCGCCTTCGTCGAGATCCTGCCCCGCCAGGACGGCCTGGTCCACATCTCCCAGCTGGCGGACCAGCGGGTGGGCAAGGTGGAGGACGTGGTCAGCATCGGCGACGAGATCATGGTCAAGGTCACGGAGATCGACGACCGTGGCCGCGTCAACCTCTCCCGCAAGCAGGCCATCCTGGAGCTGGCCGGGCGCGACCAGTCCGGCAACGGGGCCCAGGCCGGCGTACCGGACGGAGACCAGCCCTCGGTTGTCTGAGCCCGGGGTGGCCGGGAGCGAGTCGGCCCAGGAGCGGCTGGACCAGATCGCGGCCCAGGTGCGGGCCTGCACCCGCTGCCCGCTGCACCGGACCCGGACCCAGGGCGTCCCCGGCACGGGCCCGGCCAGCGCCCGGCTGATGGCGATCGGGGAGGCCCCCGGGGAGCGCGAGGACCTCGAGGGCAAGCCCTTCGTGGGCGCCGCCGGCCAGCTCCTGACCCAGCTCCTGGAGGAGATCGGCCTGAGCCGATCGGACATCTTCATCACCAACGTGCTCAAGTCGCGCCCGCCGGGCAACCGCGACCCGCTACCGGAGGAGGTGGAGGCCTGCTCCGGCTACCTCGACGCCCAGGTCGACGCCATCCAGCCCGAGGTCATCCTGCTGCTGGGGCGCCACGCGCTGCAGCGCCTCCTGCCGGGCTCGAGCGGCATCTCCCGCTCCCACGGACGCGTCATCCGCCGTGGGGGGCGGGCCTACATGCCCTGCTACCACCCCGCCGCGGCCCTCTACAACGGCTCCCTGATGAGCACCCTGAGGGAGGACTTCCGAGCCCTGCGGGCTTACCTCGACGCCCCGGCGCAGGCTCCCGCGGCGACCCTGCCCGGACCCCCGGACCCGCCCCCGGAAGCGGAGCAGCTTGGTCTCTTCTAGCCGCAGCCAGGGCGCCACCAGCCGCGCCTGCCTGACCCCGCCTCCGCCCGGGAGGGTCCGCTTCGTTCCGCTGGGCGGAGTGGGGGAGATCGGCAAGAACCTGGCCCTGGTGGAGGTCGGCGACGACGTCGTCGCCGTCGACCTCGGGCTCGCCTTCCCCGACCAGGAGAGCAACGGGGCGGACGTGGTCCTGCCCGACATCGGCTTCCTCCGCAGCCGGCTCCCTCGGCTCCGGGCCATCCTCCTCACCCACGGCCACGAGGACCACATCGGGGGTCTTCCCTTCTATCTCTCCGAGCTCGACGTGCCGGTCTACGGGACGGACATGACGATCGGGCTGCTGCGCAACAAGCTGGAGCGGCGCGGCTTCTCCGGCCGGGCCCGGCTGCACCCGGTCGGGGTCGGCGAGCGGCTCAGCATGGGCTCCATGTGGGGCGAGCTCGTGCACATGACCCACAGCGTTCCCGGCAGCTGCGGCCTCGCCCTCCACACCGCCGCCGGCACCGTGGTCCACAGCGGCGACTTCAAGCTCGACCACGCCCCGGTGGGCTCACCCGGGCCCGACCTGCAGCGTCTGGCCGAGCTCGGGCGGGAGGGCGTGGAGCTGCTCCTCAGCGACAGCACCAACGCCGTCCACGGCGGGCTGACGCCGTCCGAATCCACGGTGCGGCCGGCGCTCCGGCGAGCCCTCGAGGAGGCGCCGGGGCGGGTCATCGTGGTCAGCTTCGCCAGCAACCTGGCCCGCATCCGCCAGGCCCTGGAGCTCTCCCAGGAGGTGGGCCGGCGCTGCTGCCTGGTGGGACGCTCCCTGCTCCGCAACGCCGACACCGCCACCCGCCTCGGCTACTTCCGCCCCTCCCCCGGGCTGCTGGCCGGCCCCCGCGAGCTGGGCGGCATCCCGCCCGCCCAGCTCTGCCTCATCGCCACCGGTTCCCAGGGTGAGCCGCTGGCCGCCCTGAGCCGGATCGCGGCCGGCACCCACCCCTTCATCCGCATCCGCGGCGACGACACCGTGGTCCTGGCCGCCAACCCCATCCCGGGCAACGAGGCCACCGTGGGCCGGATCGTCAACCGGCTGGTGGAGCGGGGGGTGCGGGTGCTGGCGGGGAGTGAGGACGGCGTCCACGCCAGCGGCCACGCCTCGGCCGAGGAGCTGAGCTTCCTGCTCCGCCTGGTCCGCCCCCGCAGCTTCGTCCCGGTCCACGGCCAGCCCCGGCACCTCGACGCCCACGCCCGCCTGGCGGTGGCCGCCGGCGTCGCCGCGGAGCGGGTGCCGGTGCTGGAGAACGGGTCCATGGTGGAGCTGGGGGAGGGCAGCTGTCGGCTGGTGGGCAGGGTCTCGGCGGGGAGCGTGGAGATCGACGCCGAGGGCCGCTCCCTGGGACTTCCCGGAGGCCCCGAGGAGGACCTCGTGGTGCTCAGCCTCACCCTCGACCGCGGCCTCCGGCAGCTGGTGGCCCCGCCCGAGGCCGTCGTCTCCGGTGCCACCACCGCCGAGCGGGAGCGGGCGCTGCGGCTGGGCCGGAGCCGGGTCCGACGCGCCCTGGAGGGCCGGCGCCGTTCCTTCGAGGATCCCGCCGAGGTCAGGGAGGTGGCCGGCCGCGCCCTCTCCGGCCACCTCGCGCGCAGCGGCAGCTGGCGTCCCCGGGTGCTGACCGTGGTCAACCTCGTCTGAGCCGCTCATGAGAGCGCGCCGGGGCACGCTCCGAGCCCTGCTCGTGCTCCTCTCGGCGCTGGCCCTCCTGGCCGAGGTCCAGTTCGCCCGTCCCGTCCCGGCGGCCAGTTTGAGGGTCACGCTGCCGGCCCAGTACCGGGTGCCGGGCCGACTCGCGCCCGCGCCCTGGCCCAGCAGCGGCGAGGCCGCGCTCTACGTCTCGGGCCCGGACTGGGAGGGCAGCTCGGGGGGCGACCGCAGCCTCCCGGTGGCCAGCCTCACCAAGATCATGACCGCCCTGGTGGTGCTCCGCGCCCATCCCCTCGGGGCCGGCCAGGAGGGGCCCCAGGTGGTGGTCGACGCGGCCCAGGTCCAGCTCTACCGATCGGAGCTGGGGCAGGGCGACTCGGTGCTGCCGGTGGTTGCCGGCGAGAGCCTCACCGAGCTCCAACTGCTGGAGGCGCTGCTGGTGCCCTCCGCCGACAACATCGCCACCCTGCTGGCGGACTGGGACGCCGGCTCCGAGACCGCCTTCGTCGGCCGTATGAACGCCCTGGCTGCCTCCTGGGGGCTGGGCCAGACGCACTTCGCCGACGCCAGCGGCCTCGACCCCGGCAGCAGCAGCAGCGCCGCGGACCTGGTGCGGCTGGCCCGGCTGGCGCTGGCCAGCCCGGTGCTTGCCGGCATCGTCGCCCTCCCGGCGGTGCAGCTGCCCGTCGCCGGTCTGGTCCGCAACTACAACCCGGTCCTGGGCGAGGAGGGGGTGGACGGGGTCAAGACGGGCTGGACCGGCCCCGCCGGCGGCTGCCTCGCGTTCGCCGCCAGGGAGACGGTGTCGGGCCAGCCGGTGCTCCTGGTGGGCGCGGTCCTGGGGCAGCCGGGAGACTCCGTGAGCGCGCTCCGCGGGGCGGGCCAGGTGGCGCTGGGGCTGATCAGCTGGGCCCTCTCCCAGCTGCGCCGGGTGCGGGTGGTGGCCCGGGGGAGGACCGTGGCCCTGGCCAGCTCCGCCTGGTCCCCATCGGTGCCCCTGCGGACCCGGGGGGCGATCTCCGTCCTCTCCCTGGCCGGGGGCCGGGTGCGGCTGGAGCCGGAACTGGGACGGGCCCGGCTCCCGCTCCGGGCCGGCGCCCTGGTGGGCCGGCTGACGGCGCTGCCGGGGCCCGGGGCGGGGGTCTCGGTGGCGCTCCTGGCCGGAGGCGCCATGACTCCCCCCAGCCCCTGGTGGCGGCTCCTGCACGGCTGATCCCTCCGACGACCGCGCCGGGCCGCTGCTAGACTGCGGCCAGTTGGTGCAACCCCGCTTCAAATGCACTACACACCAACCATGAAGAGGGTTTCCCAGATGGCGACCACTAGGCGCCGTCGGAGCCCGGCGCGGACGGCAGCCCCGCGCCGCTCCGCCTCCCCGGGTCACTCCAGCCGCTCCCCTCAACCGGTGGTCCGGCTCAGCTCGCACCAGCGCCGGGAACTGGCCGCCGTGGCCGCGCTGGCGCTGGGACTGGTCTGGCTCATCGTCCTCAGCTTCCCCCAGGCGCCGGCGGCCCTGGCCCTGGGCCACTGGGCCTGGCGGGCGGTCGGGGTCGGGGGTTGGATCGTGGGCGTCGCCCTGGTCGTGGGCGGGATCGGCATGTTCACCTCCCGCAGCTCCGAGCGCAGCGCCGCCCAGGTCCTCCTGGCGCTGCTGATCTCGGCCCTCAGCGCCATCTCCATGGCCGCCACCGTGAGGGCCGGCAGCGGGGGCGCGGTGGGGCGTCTCCTGGGACCTCACCTGGCCGCCCTCGTGGGGGTGCCGGCGACGCTGGTGGCGCTTGGCGCGGTGGCCCTGGCGGGCCTCATCGTGGGCCTCGAGATCTACCCCTCACGGATCTCCGCCGGCCTCTGGCAGCGGGCGGCCGAGGCGGGGACGACCCTCTTCGGAGGGGCGCAGTCGGCCGCTGCCCGCTCGCCGCGCCGGCCCCTGGCCAGCCTGCCCCTGCCGGCCCCGGAGGAGGCTCCCCGGTCCCCCGAGGCGGGGCCCGCCGCGACGCCGCCGAGCCAGCCGCCGGAGGCGTTCCAGCGCATCTTCGAGGACCTGGAGAACGAGGGGCCGGATGGACCTGACGAGGGTCCCGGGGAGGAGCCGGTGGTGCTGGCCGGGACGCCCGTCTCGACGCCCGCCCCGGTGCCCGGCCCGCTCCCCGACGAGGACGACCTGGAGGAGCCGGAGCCGAACTGGACCCTGCCCAGCCTCGACCTGCTCGACTCGGTGCAGGGCAAGCGGGAGCGGCTGCGGGACGAGATCCGCACCCGGATCCGCACCATCGAGTCCACGCTGGCCAACTTCGGGGTCCAGAGCAAGGTGATGGGCGTCAACGCCGGTCCCACGGTGACCCAGTACGAGCTGCAGCCGGCGCCCGGGGTGCCGGTGCGCAAGGTGCTGACCTACCAGCCCGACCTCTCCATGGCCCTGGCGGCGCCGATCCGCATCCAGGCCCCGATCCCGGGCAAGTCCGCCATCGGGATCGAGGTGCCCAACAAGGCGGCCCAGCTGGTGACGCTGAAGGAGGTGGTCCAGGACCCCAGCTTCCGCGGCTACAAGAGCCGGCTGGCCGTGGCACTGGGGGCCGACGTCAGCGGCCACCCGGTCCTCGGCGACCTCGCCAACATGCCCCACCTGCTCATCGCCGGCGCCACCGGGGCCGGCAAGAGCGTCTGCATGAACGCGATGCTGGCCGGACTGCTGCTGCAGTGCACGCCACGCGACCTGCGCATGATCCTGGTCGACCCCAAGCGGGTCGAGATGAGCATGTTCCAGGGCCTGCCCCACCTGCTGGTGCCGCTGGTGGTGGAGAGCGATCCCGCCGTGGCGGCCCTGCGCTGGGCGGTGATGGAGATGGAGCAGCGCTACAAGCTGTTCGCCGGCCACGGGGCCCGCAACATCACCATCTTCAACGACCGGGCGGCCCAGCTCGGCCTCCAGCCGCTGCCCAAGATCGTGATCGTGATCGACGAGCTGGCCGACCTCATGATGGTCGCGGCCAACGAGATCGAGGACCTCATCTGCCGCATCGCCCAGCTGGCGAGGGCGGTGGGGATCCACCTGGTGGTGGCGACACAGCGCCCCTCGGCGGACATCATCACCGGGCTGATCAAGGCCAACATCCCCTCCCGCATCGCCTTCGCCGTCAGCAGCGGCATCGACTCGCGCGTGATCCTGGACGAGATGGGGGCGGAGAAGCTCCTCGGGCGCGGCGACATGCTCTACCTGCCCATCGACGCCGGCAAGGCGGTGCGGCTCCAGGGCGCCTACGTCTCCGACCGCGAGCTCGACCAGCTCATCGGCTGGTGGAAGGCGCAGGGACGGCCCCACTACCAGGAGGAGATCCTGCAGGCGACCGCGCTCAGCCCCGGCCCGGGTGGTGACCCCTCGCTCCGGCGCGACCCCCTCTTCGAGCGCGCGGGCCGGATCGTGATCGGTGAGCAGAGGGGGGCAGCCTCGCTGCTCCAGCGCAAGCTCAACGTCGGCTACACCAGGGCGGCGCGCCTCATCGACCAGCTGGCCGAGGCCCGGGTCGTGGGCCCCTACGAGGGGAGCAAGTCGCGTGAGATCCTGATGAGCATGGCCGAGCTGGAGGAGCTCCTGGACTCCAGCGAGGAGGAGGAGTAGGCGGTAGGCTTGCAGCCGTGGCCGCCAGCGAGCACTCCTTCGACGTCGTCTCCGACTTCGATCGACAGGAGCTGGTCAACGCCGTGGACCAGGCCAGGCGCGAGATCGCCACGCGCTACGACTTCAAGGGGCTCGTGGCCGAGCTCACCCTCCAGGACCAGGGGATCGTCGTCCTGGCCAGCTCCGAGGCGCGCGCCGACGCCGTCCTGGACGTGCTCAAGAGCAAGCTGGTGCGCCGCCAGCTGTCCCTCAAGATCCTCGATCCCGAGAAGCCGGAGCCGGCCGCGCGGGGCAACGTGCGGCAGCAGGTCCGGCTCCGTCGCGGCATCGACGAGGACACGGCGCGCGACCTCAGCAAGCGCATCCGATCCGCCCACCCCAAGGTCCAAGTACGCATCCAGGGCGAGGAGCTGCGGGTCGTGAGCCGGGACAAGGACACGCTGCAGGACGTGATCCAGGGCCTGCGCGAGCTCGACCTGCCCCTGCCCCTGCAGTTCACCAACTATCGGTGACCCGGCCGCGGGCCGCCTGAGTCCGCGCCCGCGCCCGTGATCGCGCGTCCGGGCACGGGCCCGCCCGGGAGCCCGTCCTCGCTGGCGGCCAGGGTCCTGGGGCTGGCCTCGCGGGGCCGGCCCCGGACCATCGCCACTGCGGAGTCCTGCACTGGAGGGCTGCTGGCGGCCGCCCTCACCGAGATCCCGGGCAGCTCCCGCTGCTTCCTCGGCGGCGTCGTTGCCTACGCCGACCGGGTCAAGGCGCTCCAGCTGGGCGTCGATCCCGACCTGCTGCGCCGCTGGGGTGCGGTCAGCCGGCCGGTCGCGGTGGCCATGGCCCAGGGCGTGCGGCGGAGCCTGGGGAGCGACGTGGGCATCTCCACCACCGGTGTGGCCGGACCCGGCGCCTCGGAGGGCAAGCCGGCCGGGCTGGTCTTCGTTGCCGCCGCCTCCGGCGAGCTGGTCCTGGTGCGCCGGCTGCGGGCCGACCGGGGGCGGCAGGTCAACCGGCAGCGGGCCGTCGAGGTGGCGCTGCGCCTGGCGCTGCAGCTCCTCGCGCCGGAATCGCCCGGCAGCGGGGCCGGCGCCGTCTGACCCTCCGGGGGCGGCTCTCAGGTGCCGGTGACCCGGGCCGAGAGGACGACCCGGCCGGAACGGTTGGTGACCAGCAGCTCCGTGATCTGGCGCTCGCGGAGGGCGCAGCTGAGGCGGACGGTCAGGAGACCGCGGGTGGCGTGGTAGCTGCCCACCTGCCAGACGCCGCCGTAGACCGATCGCATCGAGACGGAGAAGGTCTCGCCGGGATCCTGGCCCTGGACCTGGAGCTGCACCTCCGTCCCCCAGGACTCCGAGGTGAGAACGCCCCGGGCCACCACTCCCGGGCTGCCCCGCAGGACCAGCCCCGGTCCCGCCGCCGGCCATAGCAGCAGCAGGGAGGCGATGGCGGCCGCCGCCACCAGGGCCGCCGGTAGGGCCAGCCAAGCACGCCGACGCCGCGCCTGGGCGCGGCCGGGGGACGGGGGACGGGCGTCGGCCAGCAGCCGCCGGC
>JASHRA010000035.1 GCA_030038765.1 Candidatus Dormiibacterota bacterium
GCGGCGGACCTCGGCCTGGTCGTCAGCGTGCATCCACCGGATGAGTTCATCGGCGCCTACCGCCACCTGGCCACCACCCTCGCTGAGGGTCCCACCCGCGCGCTCGGGCTGGCCAAGCTGGCCCTCCGGAGGTCGGCCGAGAGCGGCCTGGAGGCGCAGCTAGACTGGGAGGCAACCTACCAGGAGGAGGCCTCCGAGACCGGGGACTTTCGGGAGGGGGTCCTGGCCTTCCGGGAGAAACGGTTGCCGCATTTCTCCGGTCACTAAGAGAGACACGCGAGCGGACTGTCTCCGCCCGGCCGCCGTCTCACCGCGGCGCCGGACAGAGCTGTTCTTTGGGGGCATTGGCACGCCATCGAGGACCGGAGGGCACCCGGGCCAGACAGTGACGGCGAAGTGGGCGACGCGGCCGTGAGCATCGCTTCCGGGCGCGATCCGTTCACGGTGGTCGTGATGCCGGCCTTCAGGGCCGAGCACACCCTGGAGAAGACCGTCGCCTCCCTCCCCCGGGACGGCATCGACCACCTGCTGCTGGTTGACGATGCATCACCGGACGGTACTGTGACGCTGGCGGTGTCCCTCGGGCTGGACGTGCGGCGCCACTCCAAGAACGCCGGCTACGGGGCCAACCAGAAGACCTGCTACACCGAGGCGCTGGCCATGGGGGCCACCATCGTGGTCCTGCTCCATCCCGATTTCCAGTACGACCCCGGGTCCGTCCCCGCCCTGGTCACCCCGATTCGCTCGGGGGAGGCGGACATGACTTTCGGTAGCCGCTTCGCCGCCGGCGCCGATCCCCGCCGCGGGGGGATGCCGAACTACCGTTTCTACGGCAACCGGATCACGACGGTGCTGGAGAACCGGCTGCTGGGCACACGCTTCACCGAGATGCACAGCGGCATGCGAGCCTACCGGCGGGAGGTGCTGGAGGCGCTCCCCTTCACCTCCTACTCGGACGACTTCGACTTCGACACCCAGCTCTTGGTCGACGCCCACCTGCACCGCTTCCGGATCGTCGAGGTCGCCATACCCACGCTCTACACCAAGGAGAGCTCCTCGATCAGCGTGTCGAGGTCGCTGAAGTACGTCGTGCGCAGTCTCGGGATCTGCTGGAAGGCTCGGAGGTCAGGGCGCCTCGGCACTCCCTGAGCTCGCGGCCGTCCTCCGGACCAGGCCCACGCGCCTGACTGACGGGATCTCGGCGTCGGAGCCCAACGCCGGTGGGGTGCTGGGGCAGCTCAGATGGTCCCCGCCTCGACCGCCTGACGGATCCAGGGGATCACCCGGTCCAGCATCTCGTCGAGTGTGGTCCTGGCCTCGAAGCCCAGGATTCGCCTCGCCTTCTCAGTCGACGGCACCCGCCGCTGGACGTCGTAGGCATAGGGCGGGTCCGTGACATAGCGAAACGGCACCTCCTCCCCACGGATCTTGCGCCAGATCTTCTCCGCCAGCTCCAGCACCGTCGTCGACTCGGCGGTGGAGAGGTTGAAGTCCTGGTTGAGCGCGTCCGCGCTCTCCATGGCCCGGACGATGCCCTGGGCCAGATCGGCGCCGTAGGTGTAGTGACGCACCTGGTTGCCCTCGCCCAGGATGTGGAGCGGGTCCTGGCCCTTCAGCACCTTCTGCACCAGATCGGGCACCACGTGGCTCATGGCCAGCTTGACGTTCCCGCTCTTGACCTCCACGTCCCCGACCGCACGCTGCTCGCCGATGCCGACGCAGTTGAAGGGGCGCACGATGGTGTAGGGGAGGCCGTACTGGTCATTGGCTGCTCGGGCGAAGTACTCGACCGCCAGCTTCTGGAACCCGTAGGAGGACCGCGGCGGCGGCATCTCCAACTCCTGCCCCTCGTGCGAGGGCCAGGCCGTGGTGCCCTCGAACACCATGGAGGAGCTGAGGTAGGTCACCTTCTCCAGCGTGCCCTCGTGGTGAGCCGCCAGTGCCGCATCGCAGGTGGCCGCGATGATGCGCTCGTTGCTGGCCAGAAGGTCATAGGCGTAGGCGTGGAAGTAGGAGATCCCGCCGATCATGGCGGCCCCGGCGATCAGGTGCTGGCAGTCCCGGAGCAACTGGCGGAGCAGCTCGGTGTCGCGCGCGTCGCCCCGCACCAGACGGTAGCCCGGGTGCCCGTCGTAGGACCGGACCACCTCCCCGTACTTGGACATGTTGTCGAGACCGACCACCTCGTGGCCACGGTCGAGCAGGGCCTCCACCACGTAGCCGCCGATGAAGCCGGCCGAGCCGGTGACCAGAACCTTCGCCATCTGCGATCAAGCCTCCGTGCGGGGCGGCCGGGGCCGCCCGGGGAGCAGGGCCACCAGATACCAGCGGAGGTACCGAGGGATCCACTGCCTCACCTTGAAGTTCGACTGCCCGACCGCCCGGTCGCGCCAGACGGTGGGAATCTCCACCACCCTGCGCCGGGCGCGTCGCGCCTTGGCCACCATCTCGATCCCCATCTCGAAGCCGGCGTCTGACTCGATGCCCACCTCGTCGATGAAGGACCTGGAATAGGCCTTGAAGGAGTTGGTCGGATCGTGGGTTCCGACCCGACCCAGGACGTACAGCGAGAGGCCGGCGGCGCGGGAGAGCGCGCCCTTGAGCCGGGGACCACCCAGCTGGCGACCGCCGGGCATGTAGCGCGATGCCGCCGCCACAGCCGCGCCACCTTTGACCAGCTCGGCGAGCCGCTCGATCTGGGCCGCGTCGTCGCTCCCGTCCGCCATGGTGACAACGACCACCGGCGAGCCCGCCTCTTGGATGCCGAACTTGATGGCGGCGGCAGGCCCCGGGCGGATGCCGTTGAGCAGGGGACGCACCCGCGGATCCCGCTCCGCGTACCGGCGTGCCGGCTCGGCCGTGGTGTCGCTGGGACGGTCGTAGACGACGAGCACTTCGCAGGGCTGTGTGATGTTGGCCAGCAACCGGTCCAAGCACCCGACGATCTCCTCGCCCTCGTTGAAGGCGGGGATCACCACCGAGAAGCGGACTGCGCTCAAACCAGACTGCCCTGGCCCCTGAGGTTGGTCAGATCGACGACGGGCAGCTCGGTCTGGATGTCACGATAGGCCTCGTGGGGAGCGCCTATCACCAGCAGGTCCGCCTCGGCCAGCACCCGCTCCAGGGGGACCAGGTCCTGGTCCTGGGTCACGTAGGGGTCGGTGCAGAGCACGCGCTGAGCCTTGAAGGCGAGGATCCGCTTGAGGCGGTAGCTGAGGCTCGACCTGATGTCGTCGGACTCTGCCTTGAACGCCATACCGAGGATGCCGACGATCAGCTTGGAGAGGTCGAAACGCTCCTCCAAGCGCGCCACCGCGTAGAGGGGCAATCCTTCGTTGATCAGCATGGCCGAGTGGCCGAGGGTGAACTGGTTGTTGTTGAAGGCGGCCAGCTGCATGGTGTCCTTCAGCAGGCAGGGGCCGGCGGCGAGACCGGCGCTGGGCAAGTCTTGGGCACGTGGGTACTTGTAGGCCAGCGCGTCGCGAATCTTCGCGTAGTCGAGGCCGAAGTCGTTCGCGATCATGAAGAGTTGGTTCGCAGTGGCGAACTTGATGTAGCGCCAAGTGTTTGTGAAGAGCTTGGCCAGTTCTGCCTCCTCTGGAAGCAGCTCGACTATGTCCTCGGTGAGGTGCCGGAAGAGGTCCGCCGCCCTGGCGCGAACCTCGGGCGTCCGACCCGACACCAACTGCGGAAGTGACGACAACTCCACCATGGCCCTGCCCTCGGCAATTCGCTCCGGGCAGAAGGCGACGTCGATCTGGAGCCCGCACGTCGCCAAGCGCCGCTCGACCATCGCGGTAACCCCCGGATAGAGCGTGCTCCGGAGGACCAGCAACTGGCCATCTGCGAGATGCGTGCTAAGTCTCTCGATCTCGATGGGAACGTCAAGAGCCTCGGGATTCAGGTGCTTATCGATGGGTGTGCCGATCACAACCACGACCGCGTCCGCCGTGGACAGGATGGTCGGGTCGGAGGTCGCCACGAGCCTGCCGCTGCCCAGCACCTCCGGGAGCACGGCAGCGGCTCCCATCTCCTGGAAGGGCATGGTCCCTGCGCTGACCAACTCCACCGCGGCTTCATTGGTGTCGAAAACCGCAGTGGTGAGGCCATGATGCGCGAAGGTCAATGCCAGCGGGAGCCCGACGTGGCCGCAGCCCCCCACGACGGCGACATCAAGCGTCCTCTCCACGGGCCGGATGGTATCGCATCGGCCTCGGTCCTCTCCAGTCGGATAGGCCCCCAAGCCGAGCCCCGACGGCCGACCCAGAGTCCCTGGCTCGGGACCACGTATGCGGCCCGCCTGCCTCGGCCAGCACCCTGGTGCCCTGCTCAGCTGAGACGACGAGCGGACATGCAATGGGAACGGCGCCCGCGACCGCCTTCAGGCCGAGATGGCCGGCCCGCCCCATCCGTGGCCGGCTACACCGGCCCCCCCGGGGAGGTCCGCGTGCCGATGAACGAGGGTCACACGTCAGCAAGGCGAAGCCCCGGGTTAGCCCGGCCCCGCCAACCGGCTGCGATCAAGCCATGGCGCGTGACCCGCCGGGCCGCACCTATCCCGTCCTCCTCAGTGCTTGGTCAGGACGAACCCCCACCCGCTGGGGTTCTCCGAGAACCGCAGGGACGCTCCTCTCGGGGTGGAGTCGAAGCTCTGGACGAAGCGCCCGAAGTGCTGGTTCGGCATCGCGGGATAGAGCCAATCATGGGGAACCCCATACGCGCAGAAGACCACCAGGAGCAGAACGGCTCCCGCCCTGACCCACCTGGGATGCCGAGCGGTCGCAATCGCCAAGACCGCCACCATCCAACCCAGCATCGGGATCAGCCAGTATCTCGCCCCGCCACCATCCAAAATGGCCGGTAGCTCGTAGTCCACGACCACCAGGGATCCGATGGCGACGACGTAACTGAAGACGAGCAGTAGTCGGATCTCTTCTCTGACTTGGCGGAGAGCAATCCACATCCCGACCACGCCACCTGCTAGGACGACCAGCATCACCGCTGGACCAAGCAGGACCTCCAGGTGTACGGCCTCGCGCGATCCGATGAGTGGAAGCAGGAAGACCCGCTCCCCGAGCACCGCAAGCGCCCTGAGACCGAGTTCGGGCGTGATGCCCTCAATGCCAATCCTCTCGGACGGACCCACCTTTACCAGCACACCGAGGGTCGCCGCCGCAGTGGCACAGAGCAGCCCAGATATCAAGTACTGAGAGGTGGATCGTCGCCTCCACGCCACGATGATGGCAAAGGGTGCCAAGAAGACACTAAAGGGCCCCGAGAGCCCTCCGACCACGACTGCCACCACGTCGAAGGAAGCGCCGGCCACACGAGTGGCCCTCCTGGCCACCAAGATCATCGCAAGCAGGATCGCCAGGTGCCACTGAGCGTTGGTCAGATTGGCATCAAGCTCCGCGGTGCCGGGCAGGGCCAGGTAGATAGCCGCTACCGCCAGCCGGACGCTGCGCCTCGGGATCACGTCCGCGAGACGGTCAGACGCGAGGAAGCCGACTGGAAGCACTTGGATGGCGATGGCCACCCAGGCGAAGAGCGCGGGCGCCACGGCCAGAGGAAAGGCCAGTGAGATCGAGGCAACCAGCCGTGGAAGTACCTGAAGGTAGCCCGCGTAGGGCCACAGGAGGGTATCCAGTGCTCCGGAGTTGTACGCCTGGGAATACCAGAGTCCATCCTCAGCAAAGAACTGGGGATTGGTCACCGCGTCGGGCCGACGTGAGATCACTACCGCTGCCGCTACCAGCATCAGCCCGAGAACGAACAGAGGGCCTCCGGGCACACGGTGGCTCAGCCGCGCCCGTGCTGACGGCCAATCTCGCCATCGGGCCAGCCCGTCTACCCTCCCTGGTTGCACTGTCTCAGGGCGCATCGCGGACCACCCTCGATGCCGAGTCACGATCCACCGCGGAGCTGTACGTCGCGCCCACGCGGGATGACCGTCGCCGCCTAGTCAACACGCTGGCTGCGGTGTGTTCCAGACGGTCTGGAGGAAGCCGCCGTCCCCGGCCCGCAGCTCGCCGCCACGCACGGAAGGAGATGCCTACCGGCCACGTCGATCGGTTCAGCCTCGGCTCACCGAGTGGCCATCCGACCGAGCTCTGCACCGAGGCGAACCAACCAGAGCGTCCTCGGCTGAGGCAGGTCACTGGACATCACTACCTGGGGTCCAGCGGCGCGAGTTGCTATCCATCCGAAAAGACGGACCAATGACGAG
>JASHRA010000036.1 GCA_030038765.1 Candidatus Dormiibacterota bacterium
CTGCTAGCACACCCGTGTGCTCAGCGAACAGCCAAGGGAGGCGGTCCGGTGGCCCTGCTCGACGGCGAGACCTGGCAGCGACGGATCTTCCTGGGCGCCTGGGAGGAGGGCGGGGGCGGCGTGGCCGAGGTCCGCGAGCCCGCCACCGGCGCCCTCCTCGGCCACCTGGGCCTGGCTGCGCCGGAGGACCTGGAGCGGGCCGGGGACGGCGCCCGGGCGGCCCAGCGCGAGTGGGCCGAGGCCCCCTTCACGGTCCGCGAGGCCGTGCTCCGACGCGCCGGTGAGCTCTGGGAGGAGAACGCGCCCGAGTTGGAGAGCTGGCTCCAGCGGGAGACCGGGTCGGTGCCCGGCAAGGCCGGTTTCGAGACCCACGTGGCGGCCCGGGAGTGCTACGCGGCGGCGGCCCTGCCGGGACATCCCCGGGGCCAGCTGCTGCCCAGCGAGGAACCCCGGCTGAGCCTGGTGGAGCGGGTGCCGGTGGGCGTGGTCGGGGTGATCGCCCCCTTCAACGCCCCGCTCATCCTCGCCATCCGCTCGGTGGCCCCGGCGCTGGCGCTGGGCAACGCGGTGCTCCTCAAGCCCGACCCCCGGACCGGGGTCAGCGGCGGCGTGGCCCTGGCCCGGGTCTTCGAGGAGGCCGGCCTCCCGCCGGGGCTGCTGCAGGTCCTGCCCGGCGGGGCCGAGGTGGGCCGGGCCCTGGTGGAGGCGCCGGCGGTGCGGGTGGTCTCCTTCACCGGCTCCACCGCGGCCGGGCGCGCGGTGGCCGGGCTGGCGGCGCGCCACCTGAAGCGCGTCCACCTGGAGCTCGGGGGCAACTCGGCGCTGGTGGTGCTGGCCGACGCCGATCTCGAGCCGGCGGTCCGGGCCGGGGCCTGGGGCTCGTTCTTCCACCAGGGCCAGATCTGCATGGCGGCCGGACGCCACCTGGTCGAGGCCTCGATCTACCCCCGCTACGTGGAGGCGCTGGCGGAGCGCGCCGAGGCGGCCACCGTCGGCGACCCCTTCCGCGAGAGCGTCGCCCTGGGTCCGCTCATCGACGCGGTCCAGCGCGACAAGGTGCACCGCCTAGTCACCGCCAGCGTCTCCGCCGGAGCCCGCCTCGAGGCCGGGGGCGAGTTCAGGGACCTCTTCTACCGCCCCACCGTCCTCTCCGGGGCCGGCCCCGGCATCCCCGCCTATGACGAGGAGGTCTTCGGCCCGGTCGCGCCCGTCGTCCCCTTCGAGAGCCTGGAGGAGGCGGCCGCGCTGGCCGCGGCCAGCGACTACGGCCTCTCCCTGGGCATCATCACCCACGACCTCTGGCGGGGCCTGGAGCTGGCCCGCCGGATCCCCACCGGGATCGTCCACATCAACGACCAGACCATCAACGACGAGGCGGTCGCTCCCTTCGGGGGCGTCCAGGACTCCGGCACCGGGGCCCGCTTCGGCGGCGCCGAGGCCAACCTCGCGGCCTTCACCGACAGCCGCTGGATCACGGCCCGCGGCCGGGTCCCCGACTTCCCCATCTGAGCCCCGATCGGGCTCCTCAGCGCCGGCTGGCGGCGGCGGAGCCGGAGGCGACCAGGTCCGCCTCGATCTCGGCGACGGTCTCGAGCAGCAGCTCCCGGAACTCCCCGCGGAGCCGCTCGACGGTGACGCGGGTGGCGTGGGCGGAGACGTTGACCGCCGCCGTGACCGCCCCCGAGGGGTCCCGGATGGGGGCCGCCACCGAGCGCAGGCCCGGCTCCAGCTCCTGGTCCACCAGGGCGTAGCCCTGCTCGCGGACGCCCTCCAGGGTCTGGCGCAGCTGCTCCGGGCTGACCAGCGTCCGGGGCGTCAGGGCCGTCATCCGGACCCGGGCCAGGTAGGCGTCCAGCTGGGTCTGGGAGAGGCCGGCCAGGAGCACCCGCCCCATGGAGGTGGCGTAGGCCGGGAAGCGGGTACCGAGGGCGATGGTGACGCTCATGATCCGGCGGCTCGGGACCCGGACCACGTAGACGATGTCCTCGCCGTCCAGCACCGAGATCGAGACCGATTCGTGGACCTTGGCCGCCAGACCCTCCAGGTGGGGCTGGGCCACCTCGGGGAGGGAGAGGGCGGAGAGGTAGGCGTAACCCAGCTCCAGCACCCGGGCCCGCAGGGAGAAGACCCGCCCGTCGGTGCGGGCGTAGCCGAGCTGGACCAGGGTCAGCAGGAAACGGCGGGCGGTGGCCCGGGTGAGACCGGTGCTCCGGGCCACCTCGCTGAGGGTCAGCTCGGGGTGCTCAGCGCCGAAGGCGCGGATCACGGAGAAGCCGCGCTCCAGCGACTGGACGAAGTCGGGACTGGCCCTGCCGGCGGTCGCCTCCGCCCTCGCCCGGCCGCCGGCCGGCCCCCCCTGCCCCAGCACCGCCTTGGTCGTGGCCACGGTCATAGTCTGCCAAGCGCGGGCGCTCGGGGCTCCTCCTGTGCGCTTGGCGCACAGGAGGAGCCGGGGCGGGCCGGGGCCGCCGGCCGAGCTCAGTGCTTGGCGAAGCCGCCGTCGACGTTGATGGCGGCGCCGGTGACGAAGCCGCTGCCGGGGTCGCAGAGGAAGAGGAGGGTGCTGATCAGGTCCTCGGGCATCTCCACCCGCGGCACCGCCTGGCCCGCCACCACCCGCTCCAGGTCGGCTGTGACCCCGGTCCTGACCGCCGTCTCGGTGGGGATCAGCCCCGGGGTGATGGCGTTGACGGTGATGCCCTCCGGGCCCAGCTCGCTGGCCAGGGCCCGGGTGAAGCCGATCACGCCCGCCTTGGAGGTGGTGTAGGCGACCATGCGCGGCGGCCCCAGCCAGACCACGGCGCTGGCCACGTTGACGATGCGCGGCGCCGATGAGCGTCTCAGCCAGGGGAGGACGGAGCGGGTGCAGAGGAACATCCCGTCCAGGTTGAGCCGCAGGACGTCCGACCACTGTCGGTAGCTGGTCTCTTCGAAGCCAACGAGGGGAAAGATGCCGGCGTTGTTGACCAGGATGTCGATCCCGCCCAGGGCCTCGGCGGCCCGCGCGCCGAGCTCCTGGGTCTGCTCCTCCGAGGTGATGTCGAGCTGGAGCGGGAGGAAGCGGGCCCCGGCGGCGGCGACCCTGGCGGCGGTCTCGTCCATGGCCCGGACGTCCACCCCCGCCACGTCCACGCCGGCCTCGGC
>JASHRA010000037.1 GCA_030038765.1 Candidatus Dormiibacterota bacterium
CGCCTCCAGGGGCACGTAGCCCACCGCCGCCAGGTTGTAGCGGAGCGTCATGCGCACCGACTCGTCGTCCTCGACCAGCAGCACCTTGCGCCCCCGCCCGGCGCTGCTGGGTGCCTCGGTCACCTCAGCCCAGCTCCACCAGCTCGCCGGTCTCGAGGAAGACCAGGTCCTCGGCGATGTTGGTGACCCGGTCCGCGATCCGCTCCAGGTTGTGGGCGATGAAGACCAGGTTGGTGGCGGCGTAGGCCCAGTCCGGCCGCTCCCGCATGGTCTCCACCATGTCGTCGAAGACGCGGTGGTAGATGCGGTCGATGCGGTCGTCGCGGGCGGCGATGTCCTGGGCCCGGCGGTGGTCGCCCGAGGTGACCGCCTCCAGGATGTCGCGCACCTGCTCGCCGGTGTAGCCGCCCATGGCCAAGATGGTGTCGAGGCGGGGTCGCGAGGAGAGCTGGATCAGGGGCAGGGCGTAGCGGGCGCAGCTCTTGGCGTGGTCGCCCATGCGCTCCAGCTCGGAGCCCATCAGCATCAGGGCCAGGACCTGGTTCAGCTCGTGCCCGCTGGGGTGCTGAGCGGCCAGCAGGCGGATGCCCCGCTCGCGCTCCTGGTGGTGGCGCTGGTTGAGCTCGGCGTCCCCGGCCACCACTCCCCGCAGCCGCTCCCCGTCCCTGGTCTCCAGCCCCGACATGGCGTTGGAGACGCCGTCGGTGACCATCTTCCCCAGCACCCGGACCCCGTCGCGGAGCGCGGCCAGGCCGGCCTCGAACTCCACCTCCGAGGGAGCATCCACGGCCTCGATACTAGCCCACGGATCCGGCCCCCAAACGCGACCCGCGGGAGCGGGCGCCGCCTCAGGCCGGCGGGCGGCGCAGCGAGTCGATCTGGCGGTGGTAGCCCTCGGGGAAGCTGACCTGGGCCCGGAAGCCGAGCTGGGTGCGGGCCCGGGTGTGGTCGGCCTCGGTGTGGTAGACGTCGCCGCGGGCCATGGGGTGGTTCTCGATCCGGATCGGCCCCACCTCCCGGCGGAGCAGCTCGAAGACGTCCAGCAGGGAGACGATGGCGCCGCCGCCGATGTTGATGGCGAGCCCCGCCACCGGCGCCTCGGCGGCCCTCCGGGTGGCGGCCACCACGTCCTCCACGTAGGTGAAGTCGCGGCTCTGGGTGCCGTCTCCCAGGACCTGCAGGGGCTCGCCCGCCAGGGCCGCCTCGGCGAAGATGCGCAGCCCCATGTCGGGACGCTGGCCGGGGCCGTAGACGGTGAAGTAGCGCAGCGCCACCGTCTCCAGCTCGGGCCCGGACGCGGCCAGGCAGAGCCGCTCGGCCTGCATCTTGGTCCGGGCGTAGGGCGAGATCGGCTCCAGCCGGCCCTCCTCGCGGAAGGGGCGGGGCCCGTTGCCGTAGACGGAGGAGGAGGAGGCGAAGACCAGGCGGCGGACCGAGCCAGCCCTGCGGCAGGCCCCGATGACGCGCTCCGTGGCCTCGATGTTGTCGTGCTCGTACTTGTCCTCGGAGCCGAAGCTGGCGCGCACGCCGGCCCTCCCGGCCAGGTGGTAGACGACCTCGGCGCCGTCCACCAGCGAGTCCAGGTCGAGGGCGGTGAGGTCGCCCTCCAGGAGCTGGAAGGAGGGCTCGCCCCGGAGGGCCTCGGCCCGGGCCCGCTTCTCCGAGGGGTCGTAGGCGTCGGTGAAGGCGTCCACCCCGCGGACGGTCCAGCCGCTCCGGGCCAGTGAGCCGGAGAGGTGCGAGCCGATGAAGCCGGCCGCACCGGTGACGACACAGGTGTCAGGCAAGTGGGACCTCCGCGAAACCGAGAGGGGGACGGGCCGGGCGGAAGCGCGCCCGGGGGCGGGCTGGGCTCGGAATTGCCCCGTGTAGACTAGCCGCGTTCCTCCCGTGATGTCCCTCAGCCCTGCTCCGCCCCCGGCCGCCGCGGAGGGGCCCGGCCGAGGCCCCGGGGGTCTCTTGCCGCTGGGCGAGGGCGGCCAGGCCCCGGCGATCGGGGCGGTGATCGCCACCCTGGGCCGGCCCAGCCTGGACACGGCCATCGCCAGCGTGCTCTCCCAGACCCGGCCGGTGAGCCGGCTGGTGGTGGTGGTGGACGGTCCCCTGGAGTCGGTCGCGGAGCGCCGTTCGCTGGACCATCCGCTGGTCACCGTCGTCTGCCTCGGGAGCAGGCACGGCCTGCCCTTCGCCCGCAACGCCGGCATCGCCCGCCTCGACACCGAGCTGGTGGCGCTGCTCGACGACGACGACGAGTGGCTGCCGGACAAGCTGCGCCAGCAGCTGGCCCGCTTCCTGGCCATGCGCGAGGCCGGCGTCGACCACCCCGTGGTCGGCTGCCGGATGCTCTTCCAGGACGAGCAGCGCCGCCCCCTGCACATCGCGCCCGCGTCCCTCATCGGGCCCGGGCAGCGCGTCGGCGACTACCTCTTCCGCCGCCGCCGGATCCGGCCCCGGGGCGCGGTCCTGGGCTCCTCCATGCTGCTCTTCGACCGCGAGCTGGCACGAAGCGTCGCCTTCGACGACCAGCTGACCCGCCACGACGACTGGGACTGGCTGCTCCGGGTCGGGGCCCGTCCCGACACCGGCTTCGCCCACACGCCCGAGGTGGCCATGCGCTACACGGTGCAGCTGGCCTCCAACTCGGCCCGGAGGGGCTGGCACGACAGCGCCGCCTGGCCCGCCGCGCACGCCCAGTTCCTCACCCCGCGGGAGCGGGCCGACTTCCTGCTCTGCGTCACCGCGCCCATCGCCGTCATGTACTGGGACTGGCGGGGGCTGGGGGCGATCGTGGGCCGGGCCCGCCGGAGCGGCCCCGCCAGCGCCAGCGCCTGGGGCTTCCTGCTCGGCCTGGTCGGGATCTCGGCGCTCAGGACGCTGCGGCGCCGGCTCCGCTGAGGGCCGGGCCTGGGTCCGGCTCCGCCGGGGGCCGGCGGAGCACGATGCGCACCCGGGTGCCGGCGCCGGGGGTGCTGTGGACCTCGATCCTGCCCCCCTGCAGCTCCACCGCCTGCTTGGCGATGGTCAGGCCGAGGCCGCTGCCGCGGCCGGAGCGGGAGCGGTCGCCGGTGTAGAAGCGGTCGAAGATGCGCCCCAGCTGGCGGGCGGGGATGCCCGCGCCGGTGTCGCGCACCGAGATCGAGGGGCCGTCCCGGCCCTGGCCCACCGCCACCGTCACCCGGCCCTCGGGCTGGGTGAACTTGAGGGCGTTGTCGAGCACGTTGCCGAGGGCCCGCTCCAGCCGGGGGGGGTCGGCCAGGGCGGGCGTCGGACGGCCGCGCAGGGAGAGTCGCAGGCCCCGCTCCCGGGCCAGGGGCCGGAGTCCCTCCAGCTGGGCCCCGGCCAGGCCCTTCAGCTCCACCTCGAGGATCTCGACCCGCTCCACGCCCGCCTCCAGCCGTCCCAGGTCCAGGATCGCCTCCACCTGCTGGTGGAGGCGCTCGGCCTCGGCCGCGATGCGGGTGGCGAAGAGCTGGCGCGCCTCGGGGTCGTCCCGGGCCGAGCCGGTCAGGGTCTCGGCCATCAGGCGCAGGCTGGCGAGGGGCGTGCGCAGGTCGTGGGAGAGGTTGGCGATCAGCTCCTGGTTGGCCCGGCTCAGCCGGTGCTCGTGGGTGATGTCGGTGACGATCAGGGCCACCTGGGGGCCGTCGCTCTCGCCCTCCAGGGGCGCCGCCACCACCCGGAGCACCCGCCGCCACTGGTTCTGGCGCAGCTCCCCGTGGACCGGCAGGCCTCCGGCCAGGGCCTCCCCGACCAGGTCGGCGGCCCGGGGGTCCTCCAGGATCTGGGCCAGCGGCGTGCCCGGCTCGGGCACCGCCACCTCGCCCCGGGAGCCCGGTGGCGCCAGCACCCGCGCGGAGTTGGGGCTGGCCCAGCGCAGCGTGCGGGTGGCGTCCAGCAGCAGCACCGCCTCGGTGCCCAGCCGGGTGAGGTAGCTGAGCAGCTGCCCCGGGGTCCCCGGGGGCGGCCCCTGGGGAGCGGGGGCGGGGGCCTCCCGGCTCAACGCTGTTCCCAGCGTCCCCCGGCATCGGGGCGTCCCAGGTAGACGGCCTGGGTCACCCGCTCCTTGTCGTCGGGGATGTCGAGGCGCCAGACCCCGCCCTTGGGCGAGCGCGAGCCGGCACCGGCGCCGCCCGCCTGCAGCAGGGGCGGGAGGATGTCCCCGTGGCTGCAGGCGGCCACGCGCTGGGCGCCGTCGGCGAAGTAGACGGCGAGCAGCCGTGCCAGCTCGCGGCGGGCGTCCTCTGGATCCAGCGGAGGCCCCCCCTCGAGCAGGCGGCTGTCGTCCTGGACGGGGAGCCCGTGGGCGTGGGCCAGCGGCAGCAGGGTGTCGCGGCAGCGCACGGCCGGGCTGCTGTAGTGGGCCTCGATGCCGGCCTCGGCGAGCAGCTCGACCAGGCTCAGGGCCTGCCGCCAGCCGGCCTGGTTGAGCGGCCTCCGGAGCTCCGGCCCGGACCACTCGCCGCGCTCCTCGGCGACGGCGTGGCGGACCAGGTAGAGACTGCGCACCAGAGTCCGGAGTATAGGGACGGCCATCGGCGACCCGGGTGGGCGCAGACTAGGCGGGTGTGACCTGAGACCGGGGTCGGCGCCGACCCCGGGCGGGTGGAGGCGGGGCCGGTGAGCCGGGCGCCGCGTTTCGCGGCCATCGACATCGGCAGCAACACGGTCCACCTGATGGTGGCCTCCTGCCCGCCCCAGCGGCTTCCCATCCCGCTCCTGCGGCGGCGCGCCTTCGTCCAGCTGGGCCGGGACGTGGCGGCGGTGCGCGCGATCGGGCCGGAGCGCCTGGAGCTGGCCCTGCGCGCGCTCCACGAGCAGGTCGACGAGGCCCGTCGGGCGGGCGTGGAGTCGATCGCCCTGGGCGCGACCCAGGCGCTGCGGGCGGCCAGCAACGGGGCCGAGGTGGCGGCCCGGATGACGGCGGACCTGGGCGCCGGCCCGGTCCGCGTCCTGGACCCGCAGGCGGAGGCGCAGCTGGCCTTCTGGGGGGCCACCATGGCCGTCTCCCCGGGGCGCCAGACCATGGTCGTGGACATCGGCGGCGCCTCGGCCCAGATCGCCTGGGGCCCGGCGGGCGGCCGCTGCCGCCACAACTCGCTGCCCCTGGGCTCGGGCACGCTGGCCGGCCTGGCCGCCTCCGACCCGCCCACGGCGGCGGAGTGGCGGGCCATGGAGCGGCGCCTGGCGGAGCTGATGCCGGACCTGGTCCCGATCTCCGGGCCGGCGGCGGTGCTGGGCACCGGCGGGACCATCACCAACCTGCCCCGGCTGCTGGGCCGGGGCCGGGGCACGGTCATGCCCCTGCGCCAGGTCGAGGTCCTCGTCGACAGCTTCCGCCAGCGCTCCGCCGGCGAGCTCTCGCAGCGCTCGGGCGTGGACCTGGAGCGGGTCCGCCTCTGCCGGGGCGGGGTCCTCATCCTGGCCCAGCTGATGGATCTCATGGGGCTGCGCTCGATCCGCAGCTCCGAGCGCGGGCTCCGGGATGGGATGATCGCGGCCCTGGTGCTGCGGGGCGAGCGCTGGTGGAGCCCGGAGGAGGTCGAAGGAGGCGGAGCGGGAGATGCCCGGGGAGCAGAGCTGGTCGGAGC
>JASHRA010000038.1 GCA_030038765.1 Candidatus Dormiibacterota bacterium
GTCGGGCAACGAGTGCTGGGGCCCCTGTGACATGCCTCAGTCTAGCCCGATCGGTGGCATGAGGGAGCTCCCGACTACTCCCCGCCTTCGTCGTGCTCTCCGTCGGTGTCCACCTTCCACCGTTTGAGCACCTCACCGTCCGGACCATAGATCGTGAACTGCTCGGGCCTCGGGTTAGCACCGGTGCCTCGGCGGCGCTTCTGTCTGTACCGCTCCAGAGCCCACAGCTTCACCTGGTGATAGATATCGTTCGTCACTGCGGTTAGGACCGTGCCTCCGACCGACGCACCAATGAAGATCTCGACCGTCTCACTCCAGGACAGGCCCCGGCGCCCCGAAATGTAGTCGGTGATCTCAAGATCAACATCGGCGCCACCCGCGGCGAGACTGGACCGCAGGGCACGCAAGACGGCGCGCCTCTCTGGACTGGTCACTTCGGATGGCCGTCCAGCCTTGATCACGAGCTGCGGCATAGCTCCTCCAATCGGTATCTCTACGGCCGGAATTAGGCGTGCGCGGCACTTGCCGCACAGCGCGCCGCCCCCAAGCCTCAGCCATTATCGCACAAGCGTTCGGTGTGGCTCTCGCCCGGTATTAACTCTCGCCGTAAACTGGCCGCTCGCTCCGGCCCGCCGGGCGGCTGGCCAGCCTAGCCTTGAGGCGCCGGAGGACCGCCTTCGCCACATCAGGCGGGTTACAGACTGCCCTCACCAGGGATTACAAGCCAGCCCCCAAGGGGTATCCCGGGCCGGTCCAAGGAAGTGGCTGAGAGAACCTTCAAACTACCCCACCACGGTAGTTTGAAGCCGAGTTTGAAGATTCCTCAAAATCGGCTTTCCCCTACCCTCTGAACTCATTTTCGGGCCCTTCAAGACCCCCGGCACCGACCTGGAGCAGCCGCTGCGGCGCCATATTCGGCCACTCTGCACACTTCTGGGCGTGCCGGATCAGCGGATCGGCGGGGCCGCAGTCGCCGGGGCTGCCTAAGGTCGCTAAGGCGAGGAGCGGGCCGGCGACGGAGCTGTGGCCCAGCTGGCTGCCATGGCAGCGCAGGCGGCTGCGAATCGAGCCGCCGCCTTGGACCCGTCCGTCTGCAGTGGAGCTCCCACTCGGGGAGTGGTCGCCCAGCAGCCTGCCCCGCAGCGTGACCGGCAGCCACGAACAGATCGTCGACCCGGGTCAAGCTCTCAACTCGGTTGGCGCCACGAAGGGCGCGAGCGAACTCGCTCACGTGGATCCTGAAGCGTGGGCTCGTTGCGCGTAGCTGCGGGTGCCATGCCGTCACGAAGGGCGCCGCCTCGTGCGTGGGCCACTCAGAGAGGAACGCCAGAGCGGAGAAGAGCCTCTCCACGTCGACCGCCGGTCTGGGTGGCTCTGCTCGTCCACTCGAGGGGCCCTTCTAAGCGACCCTGTAGTCGACGTCCCCGTCTTCCCTGAGGACTACCCGGATCTGGTGGGGTCTACCAACCACCGGAACCTCCGCCGAGCCCGCTGTGCCCCGGACCCTCCGCATCTCTTCGCCATCGCTCGATCCTGCCGGCGAATGGGGTCGTCCACAGGTGCCCGTGTGCCCCACATGCCTCAGCTAGATACAGTGACCCGTACGGCCCAGCAGAGCCCCCGTCTATTCGGGTGCTCACATGCGTTCCCATCCGACCATATGATGGCGTCACCCTTCATCCGGGCCCGGAAGTAGTACACCTCGGAGCGGAGGCTTAGGAAACGAACGACATCTGAGTCAGAGCTGCTCAACGGGAAACTGTCCGCTGGATCGACGGTCCCCTTATCAGGGTACCCGATCGCGAAGTAGGCTCCCCTAGGAATTCGCACTGCTGCACCGGAATTCCCACCGAGCTGTCCGTCACAGCATCCCAGGTAGTACGTGTTGCCTGTTGATGTGCGCATCCACATAAGCGCTACACCATTGACCCCGACCGGGGGAGGAGCCGAAATGGTGTGAAACGTAGACGTGGACACTTGGCAAGCAGTCACGGCCAAGCTACCGCAGAGAGCTAGACTGGCCGCGACGCGCCAGATGCGCCTTTCATTCACCCAGGCCATTGTCGGACTCTAGCAGGTAACGTAGCTAACGTCAAAGGACTGTCCCGAGCCGAGTGAGCACAGAGTCTAGGAAACGCTGATCGAAAGGAGGAACCAAGATGATGACGACCAGAGTCCACAGTTTTTCGATCCGTGTAGCTAACCAGGATCGAGCGCTAGCGTTCTACACAGAGGTGCTTGGTTTCGTGTTGCGCGCGGACATTGAAGTATGGCCCGGTGCAAGGTTCGTTGAGGTAGTGCCGCCCGGGTCAACCGTCGGTCTGGTGCTGTTGCCTCCGGACAGCGAGATCCCGATGGCGGTCCGAATGGGCACGGACAACGCCCAGATCGCACACGAACGACTGCGCCTGACAGGTGCGACGCTACATAACGACGACGTCGTGCTCATCGAGGGTTCACCTCCGATGTTCTTCTTTGCTGATCCCGACGGCAACGGACTCGTCTATCTGGAAGAAGAGTCGGTGTCGGAGTCGGAGAGTTCCAGCAGCTGAGGAACCAGTCACGACACAGGGCGCGCGTCGCGTCAGTCTCCGGGTGGTTCACACCTCCCGTTGGCATCCTTGACGTGCCGCGTTGCAAGCGGGCACCGGCGCGTCTACCGCCCCGCGCAACTCGGCGCCGGTCGCGCACTCAGGATCAGTCTGCCGCCTAGGTGTACTTCCCACAGAGGTTGTTGACGCGGGTCACGGGAGCGAGGCCGCCGAGGGCGGTGTGGGCGCGGTGGTAGTTGTAGCGGTGTAGCCAGTCCTGCAGCTGGTCCAACCAGGCCTCGTTGCTGAGGTAGGGACGGACGCAGGCCACTCCTCCAGCAGGGTCTGGTTGAAGCGCTCCACCTTGCCGTTCAGCCGGGGATGGTGGGTGGGAGTGAAGAGCTGGCGGCAGCAGATCTCTTTGAGGGTTGCCTGGAAGATCCGGCTCTGGCGGTAGGCCTTGGCGTTGTCGGTCATCACCGCCTCCACCCGGATCCCGTGCCGGGCGTAGAACTCCTGGGCCCGGTGCAGGAAGGCGGCAAAGGTGCGTTGCCTTCTCGTCCCGCTGCGCCTCCACGTAGGCCAGCCGGCTATGGTCGTCCACGGCGCAGTGCAGGTAGTCGTAGCCCGTTCCCCGGTGGTAGAGCACCACCCCCCGGCCCCAGGCCCGGTGCCCTCCGCCGGGCTGGATCCGCCCCAGCTTCTTCACGTCCAGGTGCACCAGCTCCCCCGCCCGCTCCCGCTCGTAGCGGCGGATCACCCTCCCCGTGGGCCGGTCCAGCAGGTCCAGCCGCCCCAGCCCGTGCCGCAGCAGCATCCGGTAGCAGGTGCTCCAGGGGTGGCTGGTCAGGGCCGCGATCCTGTGCGGCCCCAGCTTGCGCTGCTGGCGCAGCCGGCAGATCCGCTCCTCCGTCCCCCAAGGAGAGCCGCCGCCGGCTCCGAAGTGGCCTGGAGCTGCGGTCCCGCAGCCCCTCACTTCCCTCCTCCTCCCACCGCCGCAGCCAGCGGTACACCGTCTCCCTAGAGACCCCCGCCGCCGCCGCCGTCCACCCCTCCCGCCGGACCGCCAGCCCTACTCGGTCAGCCGCGCTCTCGGCCTAGCACTCCCCACGAGGGCCCCTCCACGATCTGGATAGCAGTACCCGAACCGTGGTCAGCGGGCCCTCGCTCTTTCAACAACGTCTGTGGGAACTACACGTAGGACTCAGAGAGGGAACCCCGGTGCGACCGACGGTCACCGCGGTGGTGCGGTTCGCCTAGGTCCCGTGCCACTTCGCAGCCTCGCGTATCCGGTGATGCTGAGCACAGCCAGCCAACTCCACAGGACCGCGCAGCCACCGAAGATCGCGATGGCACCGTGCCAGTACAGCCCGCCGGCATTGGTTGCGAGCGCCACGACCCAGAGGAAGCTCAGCCCGGCCGGCCAGATGGCCACGTGGCTCGGGGTTTCTCGCGGGCGGGGCCGCAATTTCCGCCCCAGGGATCCGAGTGAGAGGAGCACCACGGTCACCACCCAGCCGACGAAGACCGCCAGAAGGACTGCAGCCAGACCGTCGGTCGGGGCCTGTCGCGTGGGAGCTCCGGCCGCAACGATCAGGCCGGGGGCACCGGTGCAGATCGAAATCCCGCCGCCTACGGCCACCGGCCCGAGCCATCGTCTCTGATCCCGTCCGGGCTCGCGCATCGGTGCGAAGGCTATGGCGGCGGGGACGATCAGTCAACTCGACCGGCGGCGGCATACGGGCTGCGACCGCTTACCGCCGCCTATCGCCGCGTTCACCCGAGCTGACGCTGCGGAGCCGGCTGACCGGCGAGCGGGCCGGATTCACCCCACGGGATGAGAGCCACCTCGCGTCGCCCTGCAGCTGGTCCTACGTCCGGCGGCGGGGGGACGCAGACGCCGCCGACCAGGCCGGGCGCCGTCTGCGTGCCGGCTCTGCTGGCCCCGGGCCCCGCACGCCGGAGACTCGACAGCGACGTACTGTCCCCCTCCGCTTCGTCCGGACCCTGCCATGCTTGCCAGGACGGGCCCGTCCACAGCGCCCGCCGGAGGGCAGTCCAGCTTGACCGACGATGGTGTGTCACCAGCGAGGCGAGGAGAGGGGGAGGGCCTCGGGCAGGTCGAGCCCCCGGGAGGCGACCCCGCCTGCTGGGCGCACCTGGTGTGCCCGGCCTGTGGCGCCCTGCTGAGCGAGCGGCACAGTCCGACATGCCCGGCGGCGGAGGCCCCGCCGCGTGACACTGCCTGAGATCCGCCAACACATCTCGAGGCCGGGCGGCCGGCGCCGTGGCCCCGGCTGCGGGGTGCCGCCGTCTGGCCGCACCCTGGCACACGCCTGACCGAGGCCGCTCTGCGTCCGGCCGTGACGGCTCGGCCACGATCGTCGGCGTTGGACTCCCAACTTTAACACGAGCGTAATCGTCTATAATCTCGACGTGGTCAGGTTCACAGCTGGTGGTGGTGCCGCCCCCTCTCAGGACGTCGGTGACCGCTCCGATTCGAGGCACCCGGCTCCGCTCACGAGCGAGGCTGGCGAGAGGAGCAGCGGGGCAGCGACTCACACGGCCGCGCTGCCGCAGCTCGCGGACCGGTCCCTGGAGAGCGAGGCCTGGCAGCGCCTGATCGAGGTCTACGACCCGGAGCTGGGCATCGACGTGGTCAACCTGGGGCTGGTCTACGGGCTACGGGCCGAGGACGGGGTGCTCCGCGTGGCCATGACCCTCACCACCCCCGGCTGCCCGATGGGCGGGAGCATCCCGGACCAGGTCCGGTTCGTGCTGGACACGATCCCAGGAGTGCGGGGGACGGAAATCGATCTGGTCTGGGAGCCACCCTGGGAACCGGAGATGATGTCCGCCGCGGCCAGGCAGGCACTGGGATGGCTCTGAGGTCCCGGCGGTGACCCGTCTCGATGTTCGCCCGCTGATGGCCAGGGGGGACGATCCCTTCGCCGTCATCATGGCCACCGTCGCCCAGCTGGGTCCGTCCGACGTGTTCGAGCTGACGGCGCCGCTGGAGCCGGTGCCTCTCTACTCCGTCCTCCAGGCTCAGGGATTCGACCACCAGACGGAGGACCTCGGCGGGGGCGACTATCGGGTCCTCTTCTCCCGACGCGGGCCTGACGCGGATGGCTGACCGGGGAGACCACGAGGCCGTGGTGGGACGGGCCCGCGAATTGGTCCGGGAGATCTCGGGCCAGCAGCTGGCCAGGACGCTCCGGGAGAGCCCGGCCCAGAGGGTCCTGCTCCTCTCGCTCGCCCCCGGGCGTGAGATCCGACCGCACAGCCCGAGCTCCGATCTCGTCCTCGCCGTCCTCCGTGGCGGCGGGGAGCTGCTGGTGGGATCGGGCGTGCGCCAGCTGCGCGCCGGGGACTTCGCACTCGTGCCCCGGGGCCAGCGCCGCGGGCTCCGCTGCCCCGAGGGGCAGATGGTCGCCCTGGCGGTGGTCTCGCCAGCCCCCGGCCCCGAGGATCACGAGCCCCCTGCGGGCGGCGGGGATTGGCCGGAGCCGGAGTCGGCACCGGACCCCGCGGACGTGATCCGGGCCGAGCACGCCCACCTGCTCGACGGCGTCGCCGAGCTGGGGCGCCTGGGCGGCGAGGCGGCGGGCCTGGAGACATCTCAACTGGCGGCCAGGATCGACGCCAGCGTCCGGTTCCTGGAGGGGGAGCTGCTCCCCCACGCCGGAGCGGAGGAGCGGCTCATCTACCCCGCAGTGGACGAGCTCGTCCGGGCCCACGGTGGGGCGAGCCGGACCATGGCCCTGGACCACCGGCGCATCGAGCGGCTGACCCGCGACCTGGAGCGGATCGGCAGCTCGCCCCCGCTGGAGCTCGACCGCGCCGCGGCCGAGCGAGCCCTGGTGGCCCTGGCGGCGGTTGTCAGCCTGCACTTCGAGAAGGAGGAGGAGGACTACCTGCCCCGACTCCACCAACTCGCTCCCTCGGAGCGGCTGGGACTGTTGCGCGCCCTGGGGGTGGCGCCGACGCCCGCCGTCGCCACCGGCCGGAGGGAAGCGGCTGGCCGGGTCTCCCGCCCGGTCGGAGGAGACTGATGACAGATCTGAGGTTCGAGGTCGAGACGCGTTGGAGCGGCAGCGGCGGCGAGGCGGTGGGATCGGTGCTGACGGGCGGGCAGGTCGTGGCCTGGTCGGTGCCGGCGTCCATGAACGGAAGGGGCGAGGGAACCAGCCCGGAGGAACTCCTGGCGGCGGCGGTGGCGACCTGCTTCACGGCCACCCTGGGCGCGTTGCTGAGCCAGTTGGTGCTGCCCTGGCAGCGGATCACGGTCGGCATGGAGGAGACGGTCTCGGGGCAGGGGGGCCAGGACCGGCGGATCTCCAGGCTCCGGGTGACGCCGACGCTGGAGGGTGCCGACCCCACCCAGGTCGAGGCCTACCAGCGCACCGCCCAGCTGGCCCGGCGGCGCTGCTTCGTCGGCCGGCACCTCAGCCCGGAGGTCTCCTATGAGGTGGGAGACGTGCGCCTCAGCAGCCCGGTCGGGCTGGATGGGGAGCTGGACGTCCGCCAACTCCCACCCTCCCAGCGCCACCAGCTGATCTTCTCCAGCCTGGACCGTCTGGGCCAGGGCTCCGGGCTGACCCTGGTCAACGACCACGATCCCCTGCCCCTGCGGTACCAGCTGGAGGCGACGCGCGCCGGCCAGTTCAGCTGGGAGTACCTCCAGTCGGGGCCGCAGACCTGGAAGGTGCGCATCGAGCGGCAGCCTGCGTGATGGCCACGCCGGCGATCATCCGGCTCCTGGACCAGGCCCTCCGCGAGCTCGGCGAGGCGGGCCAGACGGAGCGAGCGTGCCGCCTCGCGGCGGAGGCCTACGCGGCGCTGGAGCAGACCCACCCCCAGCTCGCCGAGCGCTTCACCGGCACCCTGCACTACCTCACCTGCGTCCCCGCCGTCCCCTCCCAGGTGCGTGGTCGGAGACGCCCGGAGTGACCGTGGCGGAGCGCCTCGAGCTGCTCGATACCGACGTGGCCAGGGGCGAGATGCGCCGGGTGCGGGTCGGGGAGATGGCGCTCTGCGTGGCCCACACCGAGCTGGGGGAGTGGTGGGCCATCGACGACACCTGCAGCCACGAGGACTGCTCCTTGAGCCAGGGCGAGCTGGTCGGGCGGGAGGTGGAATGCCCGTGCCACGGCTCGCGCTTCGACCTCCGGACCGGGGAGCCGCTCTGCCTGCCCGCGGTCCTGCCGGTCGCCACCTACCCGGTGCACGTCGCGGGCCATCTGGTCCGGGTCGAGGTGGACCAGGAGTGATCGTGATCCGGGTCCGTGAGCAGGTGGGCGGCCCGGTCCGCCGGCGGTCTCCCGGGTGACGTACGTCATCGGCGAGACGTGCCTCGACGTCAAGGACAAGGCGTGCGCCGAGGTCTGCCCGGTGGACTGCATCGTCGGCGCCGACGAGGACCGCATGCTCTTCATCAATCCCCTGGAGTGCATCGACTGCGGAGCCTGCGTCGATCCCTGTCCGGTGGACGCCATCTACGCCGAGGAGGACCTGCCCCCGGAGTGGGCTCGCTACACCGCCCTCAACGCGCTCTACTTCGAGGATCCCGAGGCGGCGCGGCGCGAGGCGGAGGAGATCAGGCCCCGGGTGCCGGGACCGGCCTGACCAGGGGGCCACGGCTGGCCCCGATGTGCGGGCTAGGGCGCGGTCCCGGGTGGCGGCAGCCGTCCGGGCGGAGGCGGAGGGAGGGCCGGAACGGTGGTGAGGTGATCGAGGGAGACTGGCCATGAGGTTGGACTACAGGTCCGTCATGCCGAGCGCGGTGGAGGCGATGATCGGGCTCGAGTCGGCGGTGCAGGGCGCCGGACTCGAGCCCAAGCTCCTGGAGCTGGTCAAGATCCGCGCCTCGCAGATAAACGGTTGCGGCTACTGCCTCGACATGCACGGCAAGGACGCGCTCGCCATCGGGGAGACGGCCCAGCGTCTGCAGCTCCTTGCCGCCTGGCGCGACGCCCCCTGCTACTCGGCGCGTGAGCGCGCCGCCCTCGACTGGTGCGAGAGCCTGACCCTCCTGCCCCAGGGCGGGGCCCCGGACGGCGTCTACCAGGAGCTGGCCGGGCGCTTCTCGGCAGAGGAGATGGTGGCCCTGACGCTGGAGGTCGTCGCCATCAACGGCTGGAACCGGCTCGCCGTCGGCTTCCGCTCGGAGGTCGGAGGGTACGTCTCGCGTCGCCACCCCGAGCCGGCCGCGGGGCGGCCCGCCGGAGAGCCGGGCCCGGGGGCCTGAGGGGCCTGCCCGCGGGCCCTGGTCAGCCGCCACCGGGGAGCGCGCCGCTGGCCCTCGGCGAGCGCAGCGGCCCGCGCTCGGGCAGCAGGGCCAGCCCCAGGGTGGCCGTGTTGACCAGAGCCCCCAGCAGGTAGGCGAGGCCGGCGGCCACCACCAGACCGGTGAGGCCGGAGAGGATCCCGCCCAGCACCCCGGCGAAGCCCAGGCCCAGCAGGACCAGGGCGAGCCAGCCCCGGCGCTCGTCGACCAGGTCGCGGAGCATGGGCGCGTGTCCCGCCGAGGCGGGGCCGCTGTAGTGGTGCATCCAGACCAGGAAGGGGATGATCTTGAAGTACTTGCCGATGACGGCGAAGCCGAAGCAGCCCACGAAGGCGGCGTACCCGTAGGCGACCTCCCAGTTGGGCCCGAGGGGCAGGCCCCAGGCGATCGAGACGCCGAGAGCGAGGGTGAGCAGCAGCGAGCCCAGGCTGAGGGCGAGGTAGCCCTGCTCCAGCGAGACCGCCCGCCGGCGCCGCCCCCACCACATCCGAGCCAGGTCAGCGCCGAAGGTGAGCGCGCTCAGGGCCAGCCCCAGGGCGGCGGCGGGCACGGCCCAGGTCCCGGGGGCCAGGAGCAGCGAGAGGACCAGGGCGGCGAGGCACAGGTTCCAGAGCGCGAGGTTGAACCGGGCCACGCGCCAGCTGCGTCGATGAGCCAGCGCGAAGAGCTCCATCAGCTTGTAGGAGACGCCCATCAGGGTGCTGCCCAGCCAGCCGGCCATGCCGGCCTGGACGTGGGCGGCAAGCAGGTTGGGGGTGATGGCGAACCAGTTGAACTGCCAGTCCAGGGCCCAGGCGAGGCCGAAGCCGAGCGTCACCAGGAGCCAGCCCAGCCCCGCCAGCAGGTAAGGCGCCATGACGTGCCGGGACCCGATCGAGCTGTAGCTGCGCAGGACGTTGGCGGCGTATACGACCACGCCCAGCACGGTGAGGGAGCCGAAGGCCGCCACCCCGGGGGTCCAGACGAAGAAGAAGCTGGGCACGAATCCCGCCACGCCGGCGCCGTAGACGTAGAAGTCGAGCTTGGCCACGCGGGGCCAGGCCAGGGTGCCCTGGAGGGCCACGGGGAAGAGCTGGTAGGTGGCGCCGATCACGGTCATCGTCACCCAGCCCAGCACGGTGAGGTGGGTGAGGGCGAAGACCGCAGGGTCGTCGTAGCCGGCGACCAGGTGGGCCGCGAGCAGGGGCACGCCGCACCCCAGTAGGACCCAGGCGAGCAGCCCCGCCACGAGGTAGCGGAGGGGTGTGGTTAATCCGGGGCCGCGAGCGGGTCTAATCACCTGGGCTTTTTTACATAAGTGGCATTGGGTAAATAGTATGATCTCACCCGTGATGCCGGGGCGGCGCGAGGTGACCGGCGGAGCTGGGACCGCCACCGGCCTGCCAGGAGGCCGGGATGCCGGGCGCCGGCCGGGCGTCCCTCGGCGCCCGCGCCGCTTCGGTCGCCGCAGCCTGGTGCTGGTCGAGCGGGGCGCGCCGGAGGCGCCCCAGCGGGCGCTGGCAGAGCGTCTGGCCGAGGCGACGGGCTGGGAGCTGGTGGGGGTGGGGGCGGCCGGGTTCGGGCCCGCCGAGGTGGCGGAGCGGGTCAGCCTGGTGGGCGGCGCGAGACCCTCCCTGGTGGTCGGCCCCGACCTGCTCCGGGTCCCCGAGCTGGCGCTCCGGGCGGGCTCCGCGACCGCCGGCCTGCCCTGGCCGGTCCTCTCCGTGCGCGCCGCCCCCGGGTGGCTGCCGCGCATCCTCGTGCTCTGGACCAGGGGCCGGCGCCAGCGGGAGCTGGCGGAGGCGGCCCGGGCCGTCTCCGAGGCCCTCGGCGGGCTGACATTCGCGGTCGAGATCGGCGCCGACAGCGCGCGGCGGCCCGAGTCGGGGGCGACCCTGGAGCACCGCGGCTGGCTCCCGGAGCGGCGCCGGCGGCTGGCCCCGGGGCCGGCCCTGACCGGCGAGCTGCGCACGCTCATCCAGGTCTTCGGCCCGGACGTGATCCTGACCGACCCGCGCTTCCTCCCCGACCTGGCGCGCTGCGCCCCCTCCGGGCCTCTCCCCGCCGCCCCGGGCCGGTCCCCGGTCCCGGAGCTGGGTGGGGCGGCCAGCGCGTGACGAGCAGGCCCCGGCGACCGGACGCCGCTCCCCACCCCCGGCTCCCGGACCTGCGGGAGTCGCTGCTCCTCGCCCACCAGTACTTCCGCCGCGGGACGCTGGCGTCCGCGGGCTGGAGCGAGCTGGTGGCCAAGGGGCGCGAGTGGGAGTCCTTCTACCGCGACCGCTGGCAGCACGACAAGGTGGTCCGCTCCACCCACGGCGTCAACTGCACCGGCTCCTGCTCCTGGAACGTCTACGTCAAGGAGGGGATCATCACCTGGGAGTCGCAGGCGGTGGACTACCCTTCCCTGGGCCCGGACAGTCCCGAGTACGAGCCGCGCGGCTGCCCCCGGGGCGCGTCCTTCTCCTGGTACACGTACTCGCCGCTGCGGCTAAAGCACCCCTACGTCCGCGGCAGCCTGCTGGAGATGTACCGCGCGGCCCGGGCCCAGCACCCGGACCCGGTCGCCGCCTGGGCCTCGATCGTCGAGGATCCGGAGCGCTGCCGCCTCTACAAGTCGCAGCGGGGCAAGGGCGGCTTCGTCCGCAGCTCCTGGCAGGAGGCGGTGGAGATGATCGCCGCCGCCCACGTCCACACCATCGCCACCTCCGGGCCCGACCGGGTGGTCGGGTTCTCCCCGATCCCGGCCATGTCCCAGGTCTCCTACTCCGCCGGCACCCGCTTCCTCTCCCTCCTGGGGGGCGTGATCCTCAGCTTCTACGACTGGTACGCGGATCTGCCCCCGGCCTCGCCCCAGGTCTTCGGGGACCAGACCGACGTGCCCGAGTCCGGGGACTGGTGGAACTCGGGCTACCTCATCGTCTGGGGCACCAACCTCCCCGTCACCAGGACGCCGGACGCCCACTTCATGACCGAGGCGCGCTACCGGGGCCAGAAGGTGGTCGTCGTCTCCCCCGACTACTCCGACCACACCAAGTTCGCCGACGACTGGCTGCCGGCGCAGCCGGGCACGGATGCCGCCCTGGCCATGGCCATGGGCCACGTGATCCTCAGGGAGTTCTACGTGGAGCGCCAGGTGCCCTACTTCCAGGACTACGCCCGGCGCTTCACCGACCTACCCCTGCTGGTGACCCTGCGCCAGCGAGGCGACGCCTTCGTCAGCGACCGCTTCCTGCGCGCCTCCGACCTCGGCACGGAGGAGGAGCGGGGGGACTGGAAGCCGGTGCTGCTGGACGAGGTGACGGGCCGGCCGGTGGTGCCCCCGGGATCCGTCGGGCACCGCTACGAGAGCGCCCCGGGGCGCTGGAACCTCAAGCTGGGCGCGGTCCGCCCCGCCCTCAGCCTGCTGGGCCGGGGCGGAGAGGCGGTCGCGGTCGAGCTGCCCCGCTTCGACCTCGAGGGGGGCGAGGGCGGCGGCTCGATGCGGCGGGGCGTGCCCACGATGAGGGTGGGCGGACAGCTGGTCACCACCGTCTTCGACCTGATGCTGGCCGGCTACGGGGTGGGTCGGGAGCAGCTGCCCGGTGACTGGCCCGAGGGCTACGACGACCCCGTCCCCTGCACCCCGGCCTGGCAGGAGGGAATCACCTCGGTCAGCGCGGCCCAGGCGGCCAAGGTGGCCCGGGAGTTCGCCCGCAACGCCGAGCTGACCGGGGGCCGCTCGATGATCTGCATGGGCGCGGGCACCAACCACTGGTTCCACTCCGACCTCATCTATCGCAGCTTCCTCGCCCTGCTCTCGCTCTGCGGCTGCCAGGGGGTGAACGGCGGCGGCTGGGCCCACTACGTGGGGCAGGAGAAGGTGCGCCCCCTGACCGGGCTGCAGACGCTCGCCTTCGCCCTCGACTGGGTGCGGCCCCCGCGCCACCAGGAGAGCACACCCTGGTTCTACCTGATGACCGACCAGTGGCGCTACGAGGGGCTCGGCGCCGGGGACCTGGCCTCCCCGCTGGGCCAGGGCCTGCTCCGCGGGCGCCAGTTCGCCGACTGCAACGCGCTGGCCGCGCGCCTCGGCTGGATGCCCTTCTACCCGAGCTTCGACCGCAGCCCCCTGGCGCTCGCCCACGAGGCCGAGGGAGCGGGCCAGGAGGTCTCCGACTACGTGGTCCGCGAGCTCCGGGCGGGGCGGCTCCACTGGGCCGCCCAGGACCCCGATGCGCCCCGGAACTGGCCCCGGGTGATGACCGTCTGGCGGGCCAACCTGCTGGGCTCCTCGGGCAAGGGCCACGAGTACTTCCTGAAGCACCTGCTGGGCACCACCGACCCCGCCGTGCGGGCCGACGAGACGCCCCCCGAGGGGCGTCCCCAGGAGGTCCTCTGGCGCGACCCGGCGCCCACCGGCAAGCTCGACCTGCTGACGTCGATCGACT
>JASHRA010000001.1 GCA_030038765.1 Candidatus Dormiibacterota bacterium
CCCCCGGCTCAGCGCGAGCCAGCGGGCCTCGGTCCCGGCCAGGCGCCAGGGGCGGTGCTCGGCGGCCACCACCGAGGTCCCCTCCCGGGCCAGCCGGAGGCACTCCCGGCGCAGCGCCCGGGCCCCCTCCCGGTCCAGCTGGGAGGTGGGCTCGTCCAGGACCAGGAGCTCCGGGGCCATGGCCAGGGCGGCGGCGATCGCCACCCGCTGGCGCTGCCCCCCGGAGAGGGCAGCGATCCGCTCCCCGGCGAGCTCGGAGACGCCCATCGCCGCCAGGGCCGACTCCACCCGGCCGCGGATGACGGGCCGCGGCAGGCCCAGGTTCTCGGGCCCGAAGGCGACCTCCCGGCTGACCTCGGCCAGCACGAACTGGGCCTCCGGCTCCTGGAAGACCATGGCCACGTGGCGCGCCAGCCGCCTGGTGGAGCTGGTCCTGAGGTCCTGGCCCAGGATCTGGGCGCGACCGCGGGCGAAGCCGCCGTGGAAGTGGGGGACGAGGCCGTCGAGGCTGCGCAGCAGCGTACTCTTGCCGCTGCCCGAGCTCCCCGTGACCAGCGTCAGGCCGGGTTCCAGGTCCAGCTCCAGCGGGCCCAGCGCGTCCCGCTCCGAGTCCGGGTAGCGGTAGGCGAAGCCCCGGAAGCTGGCGATCGGGCTCATCGGGGCAGCAGGGGCGCGAAGAGGGGCAGGCCGCAGAGCAGCGGGGGGAGGGCGAGCGAGGGCGCGCTGAGCTCCGGGTAGGGCTGCCAGGCGGGCACCAGGCCGAGGCCGAGGCAGGCGAGGAAGCCACCCGCGGCCAGGCCCGAGGCGAGCACCACCAGGAGGTCGCGCCGCGACCACTCCTGGCGGACCAGCGAGCTGCGCCGGCCGCTGCCATAGGCGCGCGCCTCCATGGCCTCGGCCAGCAGCACCGAGCCCTCGATGGCGGTGACCACGGCGGGAACGACCACCGCGCCCCAGGAGCGCGGACCCCGGGGCCGCCAGCCGCGCAGGGTCTGGGCCTCGCGCACGGAGACGAAGCTGTGCCCCAGGCGGGGCACCAGGGTCATGGCCGCGCCCACCGCGGCCGCGCTCCGGGAGAGGGCGGGCGGCAGTGACTCGACCAGCTGGTAGGGCTCGGCCACGAGCGAGAGGCTGATCCCGGCGAGGAAGCAGGCGCCCAGGCCCAGGGCCACCAGGAGGCCGTAGGCGAGTGACTCCAGGGTGAGCGGCCCGCCCAGGGCGGGGAGGGCCGCGGGCAGGGTCAGGAGCACGGTCTCGCCGGTGTGGGAGAGGGCGAAGGTGAGCAGGACGGCGAGCGCGCTGGCCAGGCCCACCGCCAGCAGGGCGGGGCGGACCCGGACCCCGCGGCGGTGGCGGGCGAGGACGACGCTGAGCGCCGCCGCCAGGGCCAGGGCACGCGGCAGCGGGTCCTCGGCCCCGAGGCTGATCAGGAGCACGGCGGCCGCCCAGCAGCAGAGCGCCCTGGGGTTCACCGGCTCATGACTTGGGCGGCCGGGGCGGCGGCGAGGCCTTGCCGCTGGCGGGGACATAGCGCCAGCCCTCGGCCTCGCCGGAGCTCAGCTTGAGCTCGCTGACGCCCACCTGCGCCACCTTCCAGGGGCCCCCGCCGCCCCAGGTGAAGAGCTCCCAGTAGGGCTGGCCGCTGGCGAAGCACTGGCTGTACGTCTTGGGGTCGCTGTCGATCTGGCAGACCGCGTCGCCGAAGCTGAAGTGCTGGGTGGCGAACTCGATCCCGCTGCGCCGCAGGGCCGCCTCGGCGCTGAGCTCGTGGCCCTTGAACTGGACGCAGCGGTCCACCACCCTGTCGCTCCCGGTCTCGACCACCACCTCGACGTGGGGGCCGGAGCCGGAGCAGGTGGCGCTCGTGGTGGTGCTGCTCGGGCTGGCCCCGCAGCCGGCCAGCAGCAGCGCGGCGAAGATGGCGGTCAGTGACGCGCTGACCCTGAGAGACGAGGGCATCGTCCCGGTCCTCCCGGCGGCGGGCCTTCCCCACGAGTCGGAGGTGGACCTGCCGCCGGAGGCCGACCTCCCCGTGGCGCGCGGGGCTGTCTGGATCCCTCGGGGCCGGTCTCCTGGCTCGCGGATCGACGCCTTCGGCCGCCTTCCCGGGTCTCCCCAGTGGCGCGCTGGCCTCGGCTACCCGCTCACAGTTGCGCGACAGCTCCGGACTAGGGGCAGGGCCCCGCACCGGATTCCCATTCGCCCGTCGGGCTATTCGGATGTGAGCCGAATGGTACGGCCCGGCGCCCGGCGCGGGGAGCTCAGCCCGCCCCCGGGGCCCGGTTCACGGCGCGCGGGAGGTGGCCGCCCAGGGTCTCCGCCCAGAGCACCAGGCAGAGCGCCACGGCGGCCCAGAGGAGCCACATCCCGGGGCGCAGGAAGGTGCCCATGACGAGGCCGCCGAGGGCCGGCCCGAGGAGCAGGCCGAGGCTCCAGGAGAGGTTGAAGACGGCCATGTAGCGGCCCCGCACGCCGGCCGGGGCCAGGTCCGCGACGAGGGGCGCGATGGTGCTGCTCAGGAGGCACTCGCCGAGGCCGAAGAGGACGGCGTAGAGGCCGAGGAGCCAGATGGCGGAACCGCCGTGGCCCAGGCTGGCCAGCTCGCCCACCAGCCAGGCCGCCATCCAGGCCCCGGCGCTGAGGGCCAGGGTCCGGGAGCGGTCGAGGCGGCGCACGGCGCGGGCGATGGGCAGCTGGGCGACCACGATGAAGGCGGTGTTGACGGCCAGGATCCCGCCCAGGGCCACGGTGGGGACGCCCAGGAAGAGGTGGGCGTAGAGGGGCACGCTGCTGTCCAGCTGGGCGTAGGTGGAGAGCACGACCAGGCCGTTGAAGCCGACCACGGCGAGGAAGGTGAGGTCGCGCAGCACCAGGCGGTAGCCGACCCGGTCCCGCCCCGCGCCCGCGGCCCGGCCCGAGGGGACCCCGCGCAGGAGCAGGCCGGCGAAGAGCAGGAAGCTGACGGCGTTGGCGACGAAGATGAAGGTGAAGCTCTGGGGCCGCGAGGTGGAGACCAGCAGCCCCCCGATGACCGCCCCCAGGCCGATGCCGAGGTTGGTGGCGGCGTACTGCAGGGAGGCGGCGGCGGTGCGCTGGGGGCGGTCGGTGAGGGCCGCCAGCAGGGAGGCGTAGGCGGGGTAGAAGGAGCCCAGCCCGGCCCCGATCAGGAGCATGGCGCCGACCGCCTCCGGGGCGGAGAGGGCGTAGGCGAAGGCGGTGTAGCCGGCGGCCTGGAGCAGCAGCCCGGCCAGCATCATGGTCCGGGGCCCGACCCGGTCCACCAGCGTGCCCCCCAGGGTGCCGGCCAGCAGCGAGGCCACGGCGGCGCTGGAGATGACCGCCCCCACCACCGGGATGGGCAGGCCGCGGACCTGGTGCAGGTAGATGGAGCCGAAGGGGAGCACGAAGCCGTTCCCCACCGCCGAGATGGTCACCCCCAGGAGCACCGTCCAGACGCTGCGGGGCAGCTCGGGGCGGAGGCTGCGCAGGTATTGGGCAGTGCCGGAGCCGACCGAGGGCGAGGGGGACGTCTGGCTCAAGCGGCACCTCTCAGGGAAGGCCCTGGACGGGGCGCCCCACGGGCGGTCCGGGGCACCCCTCGGGGCCCCAGCCTAGCAAGGAGCCGGGGCCCCGACGGGGGCCGCGGCACTCCCGGCCGAGATCGGCGGAGCGGCTATCCTGGGTTCCGAATGGCAGTTCGCGACGATCTCCGCAACGTGGCCATCGTCGCCCACGTCGACCACGGCAAGACCACCCTGGTCGACGCCATGCTCCGCCAGACCGGTGCCCTCCGCGCCCTCAAGGAGGTCACCGAGCGGATCCTGGACTCGGGCGACCTGGAGCGTGAGAAGGGCATCACCATCCTGGCCAAGCACACCTCGGTCCAGTACGGCCCGACCCGGATCACGATCGTCGACACCCCCGGCCACGCCGACTTCGGCGGCGAGGTGGAGCGGGGGCTGGCCATGGTGGACGGGGTGCTGCTGCTGGTGGACGCCACCGAGGGCCCCCTGCCCCAGACCCGCTTCGTCCTGCGCAAGGCGCTGGAGGCGCGGCTGGCGGTGGTGGTGGTGATCAACAAGGTGGACCGCCCCGAGGCCCGGATCGCCGAGGTGCGGAGCGAGATCGAGGACCTGTTCCTGGAGCTGGGCGCGGACGAGGACCAGATCGTCTTCCCCGTCCTCTACAGCAACGCCCGCGCCGGCTGGGCCTCGCCCGACCCGGGCCGGGAGGGCACCGACCTGGTGCCCCTCTTCGAGGCCGTCCTCAGCACCATCCCGCCACCCAGCTACCAGCCGGGCCACCCGCTCCAGGCGCTGGTGACCAACCTCGACGCCTCCCCCTACGTGGGCCGGCTGGGGATCTGCCGCCTGGTCAACGGGAGCATGCGCCGGGGCCAGGCCATCGTCTGGTGCCGCAGCGACGGCAGCCAGGAGCGCTCCCGCGTCAGCGAGCTCTACACCGCCCGGGGGCTGGACCGGGAGGCGGTCGAGGAGGTGGGCCCGGGGGAGATCGCCGCCGTGGCCGGGCTGCCCGAGGTCTCGGTCGGCGACACCCTCTCCGATCCCGAGGACCCCCGGCCCCTGCCCACGCTGCTGGTGGACGAGCCCAGCCTCGCCACCACGCTCGGGATCAACACCTCCCCGCTGGCGGGCCGGGACGGCACCAAGCTCACCGCCCGGCTGCTGAAGAACCGCCTCGACCAGGAGCTGGTCGGCAACGTCTCGCTCCGGGTCCGGCCCACCTCCCGCCCCGACACCTGGGAGGTCCAGGGGAGGGGAGAGCTCCAGCTCGCGGTCCTCATCGAAACCATGCGCCGGGAGGGCTTCGAGCTCACCGTGGGCAAGCCCCAGGTGGTGACCCGGGTGGTGGAGGGACGGGTCCAGGAGCCGGTGGAGCGGGTCGCCATCGACGTCCCCGAGGAGTACCTGGGCAGCGTCACCCAGCTCCTCGCCCAGCGCCAGGGGCGGCTCGAGGAGATCGTCAACCAGGGCACCGGCTGGGTGCGGCTGGACTACCGCGTCCCCTCCCGGGGGCTGGTCGGCTTCCGCTCCGAGTTCCTCATCGAGACCCGCGGCAACGGCCTGCTGCACAACGTCTTCGACGGCTGGGAGCCCTGGCACGGCGCGCTCGGGCTGCGCCGCAGCGGCTCCATGGTCTCGGACCGGCGCGGCGTGGCCACCAGCGAGGCGCTGCTCTCGCTCCAGGAGCGGGGCCGGATGCTGGTCGGGCCCGGCGCCGAGGTCTACGAGGGCATGGTGGTGGGCCAGAGCGTGCGCCCCGACGACATGGACGTCAACCCCACCCGGGAGAAGCAGAAGACCAACGTCCGCAGCTCCACCCAGGAGGAGCTGGAGCGGCTCACGCCGCACCTCGAGCTCTCCCTGGAGCAGTCCCTGGAGCAGATCTCCGACGACGAGTGCGTCGAGGTCACGCCCCGGGTCCTGCGCCTGCGCAAGGTGACCCTGGAGCAGACCCAGCGCGCACGCCAGCGGCGCGCCGCCCGGCGCGACCTGGGCGCCTGAGCTGGGGGCCCAGGTGCCGCCCTGCTCCTCCTACGTCTCGCCCAAGTGCGAGAAGGGCGCGCCCAGCGCCATCGAGGGGCGCTGCCTGCGCGCCCGGGCCCCGATCTCGGCCGGCGAGGTGGTGGCGGTCAAGGGCGGTCGCATCGTCGACCGGGAGACGCTGCGGGCCCACGCCCAGGTGGTCGGGAACTCGGAGCTCCAGATCACCGACGAGCTCTACCTGGCCGCCCTCTCGGAGGACGAGTACGAGGCGGTCATGCTCTACCTGAACCACTCCTGCGAGCCCAACTGCGGGGTGGCCGGGAGCGCCGTCTTCGTTGCCCTGCGGGAGATCGCCCCCGGGGAGGAGCTGACCATCGACTACGCCATGATCGACGACCACGACGGGGTCATGGAGTGCCGCTGCGGCGCCCCCTCCTGCCGCCGCCTGGTCAGGGGACGGGACTGGCGCCGGCCCGAGCTCCAGCGCCGCTACGGCCATCGATTCTCCTGGTACCTGCGGGTCAAGGCCGGGCTGGGGACGTGAGCCCGGGCGCCGCCCTCCCCGCCGAGCTGCGCTCGGAGCGGGTGCGGCTGCGGCGCTGGCGGGACTCGGACCGGGCGCCGTTCGCCCGGCTCAACGCCGACCCCCGGGTCATGGAGCACTTCCCCGCCCCGCTCTCCCGGGAGCAGAGCGACCAGCTGGCGGAGCGGATCCGGGCCTCGCTGGAGGAGCGGGGCTGGGGCCTCTGGGCGCTGGAGGTCCCGGCCACCGGGGGATTCTGCGGCTTCGTCGGGCTGAACCCGCTGGGAGCGGACTTCGGGACTCCCTTCGCCCCCGCGGTGGAGGTCGGCTGGCGCCTTGCCGTCCCCGCCTGGGGCCACGGCTACGCCACCGAGGCGGCCCGCCTCGCCCTCGACCTCGCCTTCCGCGAGCTGGCGCTGGAGCAGGTGGTCTCCTTCACCACCGTGGGCAACCAGAGGTCGCGACGGGTGATGGAGCGTCTCGGCATGCGAAGGGATCCCGGGGACGACTTCGAGCACCCGGGGATCCCCCCCGGCCACCCGCTGCGAGCGCACGTCCTCTACCGCCTTGGGCGGGCCGACTGGCCGGCCGCCGCCACCGCCGTCAGTGCAGCGAGGAGAGGATCAGCAGGACCACCAGGCCCCCCACCGCCAGGCCCAGGACGAGGCACCCCGGCAGCGCCCACTTGACCGGGTCCTGGTTCAGCGCGCGGTAGGTGCGCAGCGCCTGCGGGTGCTGCGCGGAGAAGACCACCCCCAGCACCGGGCTGGAGCGCTCGACCGGTACCGCCAGCGCCGCCAGCAGGCGCTCCACGTCCTCCTGGCGGTACCTCGAGACCCGGAGACGGAGCAAGGGGTGGCCGTCTCGGTCCAGGAAGTAGAGGCGCGGCGCCCGGAACGAGGACTGGTCGGGGTTGGCGAGCTGGACCGTCACCACCCGTTCCAGCCGGGAGACCCGGAAGCGCGTCGACCAGCCCAGCGCCCGGCGCCGGCTGAGGCGGCCGTCACGCAGCTCCACCCGGGCCAGGAGGCGGGCGTGGGAGGTGAGCGCCGTGCCGCCGGCCAGCAGGGCGCCGCCCGCCGCGGCCAGCACCGGCTGCGCCAGCCCGAGGAAGAGGGCGAGCCAGGCGCAGGCGGTGGGCAGGGGCCAGAAGAGCGCCAGCCAGCGCGGCAGCCGTGATCGGCGGTCCACCCGCTCCCAGCCGGAGCCCAGGGGCTTGATCACCAGGGCCGGGCCGGGGCCGGCCTCGCTGGCTCCGGTCCCCAGCCCGGGTCCGTGCGTTGGCCCCCCAGTCATCGGAGCGGCCAGTATGGCGCCCCGCCGCGGGTGGGGAGGGCGCCGGGCTAGGATCGGGTCAGACCCGGCCGCTCTCCGGCCGGCGGCCGCGGTCGTGCCGGAGGTGGCGATGGTGTCCAGCCCGCTGCGTGCCCTGGTGGGGGGCGAGGAGGCGGAGGCCCCGCCGGTGCTGCTCTGGAAGCACTTCCGCCTCGACGATCCCTGGGCGCTGGCGCGTCGGACGGTCGAGTTCCAGCGGCGCCACCGGCTGGCGGCGGCCAAGCTGATGCCGGACATCCCGCTGCTCTTCCCCGACTTCTCGCTCTCCTCCTTCGAGCAGATCTCCCAGCTCCGGCGCCTGGCCCCGGCGCGCGGCTTGGGCAGGGTCCCGGACTACCTGCGGGCGGTGGAGCTGACGCGCCGCCTGCTGGAGCCGGCCGACGTCCTCCTGGTGACCCTCTTCTCCCCCCTCGGCCTGGTCGGGCTCTGGAGCGGCCCCCCGGGCCTGCGCCAGCTGGAGGCGGCTCCCCGGGCCCTGGCCCACCGCGTCCTCTGGGCGCTGGGGGAGTTCTGCTCCGACGTGGCCGCGGCCGTCCTGGAGGCGGGCGCGGACGGCGTCTACTACTCCTGCTGGGGACAGGACGTGCTCTCCCCCGAGAGCTACTCCGAGCTGGGCGTCCCCTACGACCTGGCCGGCCTGGCCGGGGCCGCGGGGGCAGAGTTCCGGCTCCTGCACGTCCACGGCGCCCTGGACCGGGACTGGGGCCGCTACGCCGCCTACCCGGTCCAGTTGGTTGGCTGGAGCGAGCAGGCGAGCCGGCTGCGCCTGGAGGGGGCCGGCGCCGAGCTGCCCGGCAAGCTGCTCATGGGCGGGATCGAGGAGGCCTGGGGCGAGGGCTCGCCGGAGCGGGCCCGGGCGCGTGCGCTGGAGCTGCGGGCGCACTTCGGCAGCCGCTTCCTGCTCGCGCCCGGCTGCTCCCTTCCCGACGACACCAGCGACGACGACCTGGAGCTGATGAGGGGGCTGGCCGGGGACTGAGGCACCACCGCCGGCTCGTGTGCTGTGTGCGCTGGCCGCACAGGTGATCTCACAACGAACGGCGCGTGCTAGGCTGTCCGGGTCAGCTGCTCGCGCTCCGGCGGCGGGCCAGGGAGGAGGTCGGCGAGTGCCAGGAGAGGCTCACCGGCGGGCGGCGCGCGGGTGCCCGGGAGGCACCCGCTGGGGCCTGTGCCGCCCCCATCCCCGCGGGGGTGGGGAGGGGTGAGCCCGGCGCCGGAGCCGACCTCGTGGGCCCGGGACCTGGTCCGGGGCGCCTACGACCTCCACGTCCACGTCAGCCCGGACCTGATGCGCCGGCGCGTCGACGACCTCTGCCTGGCACGCAGCTTCGGCGAGCTGGGCATGGCCGGCTTCGTGCTCAAGTCCCACTACGTGCCCACCGCCGAGCGGGCCCAGGTGGTGAGCCGGTCCGTGCCCGGGGTGAGGGTGCTGGGCGCGCTCGCCCTCAACGCCAGCGTGGGCGGGATCAACCCGCTGGCCGTCGAGGTGGCGGCGCGCGAGGGGGCCGCGGTGGTCTGGATGCCCACCGTGGACGCCGCCAACCACCGCCTCAAGCGGGACCAGCTGCCCGAGGGGGCGACCCCGCCCGTCTGGCTGGCCCTGCAGCAGGAGCTGGAGGGGAGGGGCATGGGGGTCCCGCCGGTGGCCGTGGTGGACGGGAGGGGTGGGCTCCTGCCCGAGACCGAGCGCGTGCTGGCGCTGGTCGCCGAGCACGACCTGGTGCTGGCCACCGGCCACCTCGGCGGGGAGGAGGTGAGCGCGGTCGTGGAGGGCGCCACGCGGCTCGGGGTGCGGCGCGTCATCGTCACCCATCCCGAGTTCCCGCAGCAGGGGATCGGCCCGGAGCAGCAGGCGGCGCTGCTGCGGCCGGGGGTCTTCCTCGAGCGCTGCTACACGACGCCCTTCACGGGCAAGTGCGACTGGGCGGAGATGGCCCGCAACATCCGCCTCACCGGGCCCTCGCACTCGGTCGTGACCACCGACCTGGGCCAGCCCGGCAACCCGCCCGTGGAGGACGGCCTGGCGCTGATGGCGGACGCCCTGAGGGGGGCGGGGTTCACCGACGCGGAGATCCGCACCATGATCGTCGACAACAGCCGCCTGCTGGCGGCGGCCCCGGAGGCCCCGGCTTGAGCCCGGCCCTGCCCAGCCCGCTGCTGGTGGTCAGCGCCCACGCCGCCGACTTCGTCTGGCGGGCGGGCGGCTACATCGCGCGCACCACCGCCGAGGGCGGCCAGGCGCACGTGGTCTGCCTCTCCTTCGGGGAGCGGGGCGAGTCCCAGGGCGCCTGGCGCCAGCCCGGCATGACCCTGGAGCGGGTCAAGGAGATCCGCCGCCAGGAGGCGGAGGAGGCGGGCGGCGTCCTCGGCGCCGGCCTCCGCTTCCTGGACCAGGGCGACTACCCCCTGCCCGAGGGGGAGGAGATCCTGAGCCTGCTGGTGGAGCTCCTGCGCGAGCTCCAGCCGGCCCTGATCCTGACCCACTCCAAGGCGGACCCCTACAACCTCGACCACCCCCGTGCCGCCGAGCTCACCATCCGGGCCCGCATGGTGGCCCAGGCGGCCGGCTATCCCTCGCCCCTGCCGCCCCTGGGAGCGCCCCCGGTCTTCCGCTTCGAGCCCCACCAGCCCGAGGTCTGCGAGTTCCGCCCCGACGTCCTGGTGGACATCACCGCGGTCATGGAGCAGAAGCTGCGGGCGATGGCCTCGATGCGCTCCCAGGAGCACCTGGTCGAGTACTACAGCGACCTGGCGCGGCGCCGCGGCGTGCAGGCGGTGCGCAACGGCGGCCCCCGGGAGATCCGCTACGCCGAGGCCTACCAGCGCGTCTTCCCCGAGGTCGCGGAGGCGCTGCGGTGAGGCCGCTGGTGGTGGTGGGCCCGGAGCGCGCCCCACGCCAGGAGGTGGAGGCGCTGCGGGGCTTCTCCGCGGCCACGGTGCACGAGGCCCTGGGCCGGCAGGGGTCGCTGGGGCGCCGGCTGCGCCCGCTCCAGCCCGGGGCCCGCCTCACCGGCACCGCCCTCACGGTGCTCTGCCCCCCGGGGGACAACCTCACCGTCCACGTGGCGGTGGAGCAGATCCGGGAGGGCGACGTGCTGGTCGTCACCACCACCTCGCCCTGCCGTGACGGCTACGTAGGGGAACTGCTGGCGACCTCGATGCGGGCCCGGGGCGCGCTGGGGCTGGTCACCACCACCGGGATCCGCGACACGGCCGCCATCCGGGCCCTTCGCTTCCCCGTCTGGTGCCGGGCCGTGAGCATCACCGGGACCGTCAAGGAGACGGCGGGCGCGGTCAACCTCCCCGTCTCCATCGGCGGCACGGTCATCTCCCCGGGCGACGTCATCATCGCCGACGACGACGGCGTGGTCTGCGTCCCCCGCGCCCGCGCCGCCGAGGTGGCGGAGGCGAGCCGGCAGCGGGACGAGCGCGAGACCGGCACCCGGCGGGCGCTGGCCGAGGGCGGCCTCGGGCTCGACGTCTACGGCATGCGCCCGCTCCTGGAGCGCCTCGGGGTCACCTACCGGGGAGCCTCCCCCGGGGAGGGACCCGGCGGCGGCGGTGGCTGAACCGCCCCCGCCCCGGCTCTCACACCTGGGCGCGGTCGAGCTCCTGACCCGGGTGCCGGAGCGGACGGTGCGCTTCTTCGTCGAGCAGATGGGGATGAGCGAGGTGGCCCGGGCCGGCGGCTCCGTCTACCTGCGCACCTGGGACGACTACGAGCGCTTCACCCTCAAGGTCACCGAGTCACCCAGCTCGGGCGTGGGCACGACCTGGCTCCGGGCCCAGGGCCAGGGGGAGCTGGAGGCGCTGGCGGAGGAGCTGGGCGCGGCGGGCCTGGGCCAGGGCTGGAGCCCGGGGGAGGAGGGCATCGGACCCGCCTACCGCTTCCGCGACCCCGACGGCCACGCCTACGCGGCCTACTGGGAGACGGAGTGGTACGAGGCCCCCGAGGGGGGCCGGCCGGCGCTCAAGAACCAGGCCGCGCCCTACCCCGGCCGGGGCGCCAGCGTCCGCCGCCTCGACCACGTCAACTACCTGGCCCAGGACGTCCCCCTCACCGCCCGCTTCCTGGAAGACGTGCTGCGGGCCCGGCTCTCGGAGCAGATCGTGCTCCCGGACGGCGCCCCCTCGGCCTCCTGGTTCCACCTGGCCCAAAAGTCCTACGACCTCGTCTACACCGCCGACTGGACCCGCTCCCGGGGCCGGCTCCACCACGTCGCCTTCGCCCTCGACCAGCGGGAGGACATCCTGCGCGCCGCCGACGTCATGCTGGAGGCGGGGATCGAGATCGAGACCGGGCCCCACAAGCATGCCATCCAGCAGACCTTCTTCCTCTACGTCTTCGAGCCCGGGGGCAACCGGATCGAGCTCTGCAACGCCGGTGCCCGGCTGCTGCTGGCGCCGGACTGGCGGCCCGTCTCCTGGTCCCTGGAGGAGCGGGCCCGGGGCCAGGCCTGGGGCATGAAGACGATCGAGAGCTTCCACACCCGGGGCACCCCGCCGGTGGAGGAGTAGGGGCCGGAGCCCGTCAGGCCCGGCCGGCCCCCTCGCCCAGGAGCACCGAGCGGGTGCGCAGGGCGGGCACGCGGGCGCCCGGCAGCAGCACCCCGGCCAGGTTCAGGGGGTCGACCGCGGCCAGCTCCAGGGGCGCCTGCGGGCCCGCCTCCCGGCGCACCGCGCGCACCTGCTCCACCGCCTCGGGGAGGGCGAACTGCTCGCCCGGGAAGCCGGAGACGAAGCGACCGCCCCGCGCCGTGCCGCGCGCCTCCATGCGCCGCAGGGCCCAGAGCACCTCCCGCCAAGGGAGGGCGAAGCTCTCGCGCTGGAGCAGGTCGTGGAAGACGACGCCCCAGCGCACCAGGAGCTGCTCCGCCCAGGCCTCGGCGAGCCGGTCCGGGTCCTCCTCTGCGGCCGGCCGGGGCAGCTCGCCCCAGCGCCCGTCGCTGTAGGCGAGGGCGGCCAGGCCGCGCCGCAGCCCGGGCCGCGGCCCCCGGCTCTGGCTGCGCCGCCCGCCCAGGAGCAGCGAGCGGGCGGCGGCGAAGCCGTCGGCGCTGAGCAGCCCCCGCGAGACGCCGTCCCAGAGCCCCACCTCGACCTCGCTGGGCAGGCGCCCGGAGAGCGCCGCCAGGTCGCTGGCGAAGAGGGCGCCGCGGCCCCTCAGCAGCTCCAGCAGCTCCCGGGTCACGCCCGGCCCTGGCTCTCCGGGCAGGGCGTCCCCGCGCACCGCCTGGAGCAGCCAGCCGAGGTCGGAGCGCAGCGCCAGCGTGACCGGGATGGTGCGGGTGGGGAAGCCGGGGGTCCGGGAGGCGGCCGAGGTCCCGCCCGGCCGCAGCCGCAGTCGGGCCCAGGTGACGGTCCCCGAGAGGCAGAGCTGGTCGAGCCAGTCGGGGCGGTAGCCGTGGACGCGACGGGCCAGGATCTCCCGCTCCCAGCTGCCCACCGGCAGCTCGCAGCCCTGGAGCTGGGCGATGGTGGCGGCCACCCCCTCGCGGCCCTCGCGCTGGGTGCCGGGGGCCACCCGCTGCCAGCGGAGGAGGAAGCGCATGAAGTCCTGGGGGGAGACCGGCTCGATCTCGCGGCGCAGCCGCTGCTGGGTGTAGCCGTGGATCCGCATCAGCAGCCGGCGGGCGCACCACTGCTCGCCCTCGAGCGCGGGGTCGAAGGCGCCCCGGAGGGCGAAGCCCTCGGCCTCGAGCCGGGCCAGGCCGGTCTCCACCTGCGGCCCGGAGAGGGCCGTCAGCCGGGACAGCTGGGCGGGGGTGACGGGACCGAGCTGGTCCAGGTGGCCGCGGAGCACGGCCGCCGCTGCCAGCTCCGGGTCGGCCGCGGCCGGGGCTCCCTCCAGGTGCCGGTCGGGGCGGAAGCGGGCCCCGGGCAGGAGCGCCTCCACCCGCTCCCGGGTCTCCAGGGCGCACCAGAGCCGGTCCCCCGCCAACTCCAGCTCCAGGGCCCGGCCCTGCTGGCGCAGCTCCTCCAGCCAGGGCCCCCACAGCGGGCGCGGTCGCACCAGCACCAGCGAGAGGAGCAGGTCGTGGAGCTCCTCGGGGTCGCGGGGGTCCGGCTCCGCCTCCTGGCGCACCCGGCTCACCGCCTCCGGGTCGAGGGCGCCCAGGTCGTGCGGGTCCAGCGGCAGCCCCCGCCGGAGCGAGACCGCCCGGCTCCGGCGCTCCTCCAGGGGGGCGTCGTCGAGGTAGGTGTAGGGTCGGCCGTTCAGCATCTCGTGGGCCAGCACCGAGGGCTCGGTGGTGTCGCGGCAGCAGACCTCCACCTCGCCCGCCTCGATGCCGGCCACCAGCTCGCGCAGGCCGTCCACGTCCATCACCTCGTGGAGGCAGTCGTAGAGGGCCTGCCGCACCAGGGGGTGGTCGGGGACCTGGAGGGGACCGCTGGGGTTCTCGTTCTGGCAGGCCACCAGCTGGGGGAAGACGGCGGCCAGGATGTCGTCCGACTCCAGCCGCTGGATGGCGGGCGGGTTCTTCCGCCCTCCCTTGAAGCGCAGCACCATGAGCCAGCGGTTGAGGTCCCAGCGCCAGCGCACGGCGAACATGGGGGCCAGGATCACGGCCTTGGTCAGCACCTCCTCGACGCTGCGCGAGGCGAGGAAGCGCGGCACCCGCTCCAGGGGGAAGCTGTGCTGGGGCCCCAGCGAGAGCAGGACCGCGTCGTCGCTGGCGGCGGCCTGGAGCTCGAAGTCGAAGGTGGCGCAGAAGCGCTTCCGCAGGGCCAGCCCCAGGGCCCGGTTGAGGCGGGCTCCGAAGGGGGCGTGGACGACCACCTGCATGCCCCCGGACTCGTCGAAGAAGCGCTCCAGGACGAGCCGGCTCCGGGTCGGCAGGTGGCCCAGCGAGGCGCGCCCGGCGGCCAGGTACTGGACCACCAAGGCGGCCGCCTGGTTGTCCACCCCGCAGCGCTCCTCGACGAAGCTCACCGCCCCGTCGGCGTTGCCCTGCTCGAGCCGGCCCTCGATCCCCTGGCGGAGCTCCGAGACCTCCTCCGAGAGCTCGCGGGTGCGGCCCGGCGCCTCGCCCAGCCAGAAGGGGACGGAGGGGGGCGCGCCCTGGGCGTCCACCACCCGGACGGTGCCGCTGACGACCCTGGTGATGCGCCACGAGGTGCTGCCCAGGAGGAAGACGTCGCCGGCCATGGACTCCAGGGCCCAGTCCTCGTTGACCGTCCCGACCAGGGTCTCGTCCGGCTCGGCCAGGACCCGGAAGTCGCCGCTCTCGGGGATGGCTCCACCCGACGTGACCGCCGCCAGGCGGGCCCCGCGCCGTCCCCGGAGGCGGCGCTGGACCAGGTCGCGGTGGAGGTAGGCGCCACGCCGCCCCCGGCCCGTCGGGACCCCCTCCGAGAGCAGCTCCAGGGTCTCCTCGTAGCGCTCCCGGCTGAGCTCGGAGTAGGGGCTGGCGGCACGCACCAGGCGGTAGAGCTGGTCCTCGGACCAGGTCTCGGCGGCGCACTCGGCGACCAGCTGCTGGGCCAGGATGTCGATCGGCTCCCACGGCGGCTGGACGGCGTCGAGGCGGCCCCGGCGGACCCCGGCCAGGATGGCGCAGCACTCCACCAGCTCGTCCCGGCTGGTGGGGAAGAGGCGCGCCCTGGGGACCCCACCGCGGTGGTGGCCGGAGCGGCCGGCGCGCTGCAGGAAGGTGGAGAGGCTGCGCGGCGAGCCCAGCTGGCAGACCAGCTCCACCGGGCCCACGTCGATGCCCAGCTCCAGCGACGCGGTGGCGACCAAGGCGCGCAGCTGGCCCGAGCGCAGGCGCTGCTCCACCAGCGAGCGCCGCTCCTTGGAGAGGCTCCCGTGGTGGGAGGCGACCGCCTCCTCGCCCAGCAGCTCGGCCAGCTGGTGCGCCACCCGCTCCGCCATCCGGCGGGTGTTGACGAAGACCAGGGTGGTGCGGTGGCGGCCCACGTGGTCGGCGATGCGGCGGACCAGGTCGGCCATCTGCTCCCGGCTGGCGACCGCCCCCAGCTCCTCCTCCGGGAGCTCGATGCTCAGGTCCATGGGCCGGCTCCGGTCGACCTCGACCAGGGCGCACCGCGGGCTGCCGTCGGCCTGGCTCCGCTCCGCCCCAGCCCCCACCAGGAGCCGGGCGATAGTCTCGATGGGGTGCTGCGTGGCCGAGAGCCCCACCCGCACCGGGGCCTGCTCGCAGAGGTGCTGGAGCCGCTCCAGGCTGAGGCAGAGGTGGGAGCCGCGCTTGTCCCGGGCCAGGGCGTGGATCTCGTCGACGATGACGGTGCCCACCGTGGCCAGGAGGGCCCGCGAGCGCTCCGAGCTGAGCAGCAGGTAGAGCGACTCGGGCGTGGTGACGAGGAAGTTGGGCGGGTGGCGCAGCATGGCCGCCCGGGCCGCCGCCGGGGTGTCACCGCTGCGGACCTCGACCCGCAGCTCGGGATGGGGCAGGCCCAGCTCCTCGGCCACCTCGGCGATCTCCCTCAGGGGAGCGGATAGGTTCTCCTGGATGTCCACCGCCAGCGCCTTGAGCGGCGACACGTAGAGCACCTGGGTGCGGCCCGCCACCGAGCCGCCCGCGGCGAACTCCCGGTAGAGCGCGTCGATGCCGATGAGGAAGCCGGCCAGGGTCTTGCCCGACCCGGTCGGGGCGGAGATCAGGGTGTTCTCCCGCCTCCGGATGTGGGGCCAGCCCTCGGCCTGGGCGGCGGTGGGGCCGTCCGGGAAGCGGCGCTCGAACCAGGTCCGGAGGGCGGGATGGAAGCCGGAGAGGGGATCCGCCACCGGCTCGGTCAGGGTCGAGAGGGCTTGCGCCATGGTGGCGCTAATTGTCGGGTCGCGGCCCGGGCCGGGGCCCTCCCGAGGTGGCTGCTAGAGGCCGGCCGTCGAGACCACGGCGGAGCTGCCCAGGGCCTGACCGTTGGCGCCCTCGGCCACGACCTCCACCATGGCCGGCGCGCCCGTGACCCGGAGCGCGGTCTGGAAGCCGCTGGCGCGGGCGGTCCCCAGCGGCTCCAGGCTGGTGGCGCTGGAGCCGCCCAGCAGCTCCCAGCTCCGGGTCTCGGTGGAGCCGTTCCAGCTGGCGTAGGCGACGAGCTGGCCGGAGCGGCGCCCCAGGGCCAGCGCCGGCGGCGTCGCCGGCTCGCCCTTCCACTTCAGCAGGTACGCGCGGTAGCTGTTGACGGAGGAGCCGAAGGTGGCGTCGAAGAGCAGCTTGCCGCTCCGGCTGTACTCGGACGTGTAGATGCCGGAGCCCCAGCCGACGAAGACGTCACCGTCGGGGAGCAGCTGGCCGTTGCCCTGGGCGGGGACGACCAGGCTGCCGTGGCCGTAGGCGCGCTCCAGGGTGGCGGTCCGGGCCTGGTAGTCGAGGTGGTCCACGATGACGCGGGCCGGCTGGTTGTTGCCGTTGACGTCCTCGTCATCGAAGATCGAGATGGTGCTGCTGCCGTGCATCTCGGCGTCGTGCTGGAGCGCGAAGTTGGCGCCGGCCCCCATGGCGAAGCTGCTCCGCTTGCCCCCGAGACGCCACTCGATCTGGCCCGTGGCCTGGTCGAGGGCGTAGACGGCGTGGGTGTTGCGCGAGGAGATCAGCACCAGCCCGGCTCCGAGCGGCTCTATCGAGTTGACGTGGAAGTAGTCGTAGGCGCTCGTGTCCGAGTACGCGACGTAGGAGAGAGCGGGAGCCACGTGGTCCAGGCTGTGCCACTCGAAGAGCACGTTGCCGGTGGCGACGTCGATCTCCTGGACGATGCCGTCGAGCACCGCCCCGTCGCCCGGTCCTCCCTCCGACTTGAGGTTCCACCCGACGGTGTTGTAGGCCGTGATCCAGGCCGTGGTCCCGTCGGAGGAGAGCCGGAACTCGTGCAGGTCGGCCTGGTAGCCGTTGCCCGCGTTGACCGTCGCCACCACCTGGTATCCCGAGTTCATGATCAGGTCGGAGCCGATCCCGTGGCCGTTCACGATGATCCCCTTCCACCAGGTGAGGGCGGGCTGTCCGTCATAGGTCTGGACGGTCACGTCCGAGGCCGAGACCTCGGGGGGCAGGGGCTCGAACCAGACCTCCTGCCCCTTGCTGTTGAGGATCATGGGGCCACCCAGCTTGGTCCCTCCCTTGGGCGCCTCGAAGATGTAGTCGCCGCCCAGGCTGGATGCCTTCTTGATCTTGAGGATCGGCACCTGGACACCTGGTTGCGAGGCGTAGGTGACGGTCGGCTGGTCCAGTGCCGGGGTGGGAGTGGCGGAGGCGGCGGGTGCCGTGGCCAGGGGTCCGGGCTGGCGGGCCACCTGGAAGTGGTAGGAATCGGCGCCGGCCCCGCAGATCCGCAGCGGGCCGGTCACCGAGACCGTCTCCCCGGCCTGGAACGGTTGGGCCGGGTAGAAGCTGGCGCCGCGGTGGTCCGAGTCGGCCACCCAGCGACCCGCGTGGGTGCCGGATCTCGATCCCGTGACGGTGACGCCGGCGCCCTCGATCACGCCCGAGGCGACGTTGCGGAAGCTGATCTGCGTGGTCGGCGAGGCGGTCTTGGTATCAGGGCTGGGGTAGACGCTGAGGTCGGGACAGGAAGCCGAGGTGGGGAGCGGCTTGGCACCGCCCGTCTTGGCCAGTGCGCCGGGTGCCAGCAGGGCCGCTCCGGCCGGGACCAGCGCCAGGAGAGCGGTGGCGGCCAGGTGGCGCGCCCTGATCTCCAGCCGTCGCTGCAGGTGCGCCCGCGAACCCTTCCCTTCTCTCATTCCGGGGCAGGCTACCAGGCGTGGCTCAGAATCTGATCAGAGAAGCGGGAGCGGGTCCCCAGCCGCGGCCGCCGCGATGTGGCTGGGGCGGGAGGATTCGAACCTCCGATTTCCTGATCCAGAGTCAGGCGCCTTACCACTTGGCCACGCCCCAGTGCGGAGGCCCGGCCTGGAGCACGCCGGCCCGGTCCGCCTCGCCGGCAACGATCTTAGCGGCGAGGAAAGAAGCCGGTACCCAAGAGCGGAGGGCCGCCGCCTACTCGGCGCTGAGGCGCTCCAGGGCGGCCGCGATCCGGGCCTCGGTCCGCTCCGCGCCGAGGTAGGCCACGACGTCCGTCAGGGGCGGCGAGACCCGGGCAGAGGTGAGGCCCAGGCGCAGCACCTGCATGGAGGCTCGGACGAATTGCTTCTCGGGCAGCTGGGAGCCCAGCTCTGCGTCGGAGCGGAGCTCGTTGGCAATCTCGCGCAGACGGTCCTGCAGGGTTCCCTGCGGGCCCGGCAGCGCCGCTCTGGCTCGCTCCAGGAAGGCCCGGGCGGTTGCGCGGGGCAGCTCCGAGCAGAGCGCCTCGGCGGACGCCTCGGGCTCGCTGAAGGCGAAGGCCACCAGCTGGGGCACCTCGTCCAGGCGGCGGATGCGCTCCTGGACCATGGCGGCCAGCGCCACCAGACGGTCTCGCGGCGTGGCCGGCAGCCAGGGCAGGATCCGCTCCGCCAGGGTCTCCACCGGGAGGCGGCGGATCCAGACCCCGTTCAGGTAGTCGAGGCGCTGGCGGTCGAAGACGGCCGGGCTGGACTGGAGCCGCTCGAAGCTCATCCGCTGGCGCAGCTCGGCCAGGGAGAAGATCTCCTCCTCCGTGCCCGGCGACCAGCCGAGGAAGGCGAGGAAGTTGACCACCGCCTCGGGCAGGTAGCCGAGCTGGCGCAGCTCCGAGACGGTCTGGGCCCCGTGCCGCTTGGAGAGCTTGCTGTGGTCCGGGCCCAGCACCAGGGGCACGTGGGCGAACTGGGGCGGCACCCAGCCCAGGGCGGCGTAGGTGATGAGGTGCTTGGGCGTCGAGGGCAGCCACTCCACCGCCCGCACCACCTGGGTGATCCCCATCAGGTGGTCGTCCACCACCTGGGCCAGGTGGTAGGTGGGGAAGCCGTCGGACTTGAGCAGGACCTGGTCGTCGACGGTCTCGTTGTCGAAGCGCTGCGGGCCCAGGACCAGGTCGTCCCAGCGGCTCTCCCCGGGGGGCACGCGCAGCCGGGTGACGGCCGCCTCGCCGCCGGCGCGGCGCTCCCCCGCCTCCTGGGCGGAGATGGTCCGGCAGTGGCCGTCGTAGCGGGTGGGCAGGCCGGCCACCCGCTGCGCCGCCCGCAGCTGGTCGAGCCGCTCCCGGGAGCAGAAGCAGGGATAGGCGGCCCCCAGCGCTACCAGCCGCTCCGCGGCGGTGGCGTAGAGGGGCAGGCGCTCGGACTCGACGTAGGGGGCGCAGGGGCCGCCCCGGTCCGGGCCCTCGTCCCAGCGCAGCCCCAGCCAGTCCAGCGTCTCCAGGTAGCCGGGGACCGACTCCGGGCGGTAGCGCTCCCGGTCCGTGTCCTCGATCCGGACCAGGAAGCGGCCCCGCTCCCCCGCCAGGCAGTAGCTGAAGAGGGCGGTCCGGACGTTGCCGATGTGGAGCTCGCCGGTCGGGCTGGGGGCGAAGCGGAGGCGCCGGTTGCCGGGAAGCTCGCCCACGAAGGCGAGGTCCAGGGCGTCGCTCTCGGTCAATGGTGGAGGACGACCAGGTAGATCCCCATCGAGATGCAGCCCGCGGCCAGCAGTGCCAGGGCCACCAGCCAGCCCTCGCGGCGGGAGGGGTCGACGCGGACGTCGGCCCCCTTGGCGCTGCTGATCGAGACCCCCCTGGTCCCGAGGTTGGGGTAGCGATCGACCTCGGGCCCGGCCTCCGCGCGTTCCTCGGCCACCTGCCCTTCCGGCCTCCTCTGCCGACTTCTCTACCCGGCTGCTCCGGCTGCGAGTATAGGAGCGGCCCATCGCCCGCCCGCATCGTCTAGCGGTCAGGACATCACCCTTTCAAGGTGGTAACCGGGGTTCGACTCCCCGTGCGGGTAGGGGAGGTGGGGGCGGGAACCTGGAGCCTCACCTCGTCCAGCGGCGGGCGGATCGAGGGCATCGAGGGCGACGCCCGGGTGCGCGGGGAGAGCGGCTCATGGCCTCGCGCCCCCGCCGCCCGGGGCCTGGGCCCCCGGACCTACCTCAGCCCGGCGAAGAGGTCGGTCTCGGGCAGCGGCGCCCCGGTCCCGTCCTCGGCGCGGATGAAGTACTCCTCGCCCATCACGAGGGGAGCGACCTGGTCGGACAGCTTGGCGAAGAAGGCGTTGTCGCTCTGGCTGGCGTGGGCCCGGATGGCGGCCAGCTTGGCCTCCACGTCGGCGAGCACGTCCACCTTGGTGGTGACGAGGGCGTCGTCGACGCCGAAGGGCGGGTCGTCGGGGTCGAAGTCGAGGTCGCCCAGCTCCCAGGGATCGATTCCCAGGGCCTTCATCTGGGCCACCACCCGGCTGGCGAGGGATTTGGGGAAGGCGGAGTAGTAGAGCTTGCTGGGGATGCCCGAGGCGAGCGCCGCCTCCCGGGCCACCTGGTGGGTGCGGATGTGGTCGGGGTGACCGTAGCCGCCGTCCTCGTCGTAGGTGACCAGGACCTGGGGCCGGTAGCGCTCGATCAGCGAGCGCAGCCGGGCCACCTCCTCGGCCAGGTCGGAGCCGGCGAAGGAGCCGGGGGTGCCGACCCGGTTCCACTCCGCCATCCCAGAGTCGTGGTAGCCGAGCAGCTCGGTGCGGCCCACGCCCAGGATGCGGCAGGACTCCTCCAGCTCGCGCCGGCGCGTCTCGCGCACCAGCTCCGGGTCGTGCCCGGGCTGGTCCGGCTTGAGCCCCCCGGGTCCGTCGCCGAACTCTCCGTTGGTGCAGGTGACGAGCACGGTGCGGATGCCCTGCGCCGCGTACTTGTGGAGGATCCCGCCCGTCGACATGACCTCGTCGTCGGGGTGGGCGTGGACCGCCATCAGGGTCAGGTCCGGGCTCGCCATGACCGGATTATCGAGCTAGGAACGCGGCCGTCCGGCCCACGATCTGAGGCCCCGGGCGGGTCCGGGGCGGTGACGGGCCGGGGTTATATTGGAGGCGTCGCCGCCAGCCCGCTCCCCCGGTCCTGACCGGCCGAGGCTGGAGCGGCGGGCTCCCGGGGTCCCGGCCAAGGCTCCCGGCGACTCGGCTCCCGACGCGTCGCAGAAGGAGGTGACGACCCTGAGCATCCCCGATCCCGAGGCGCTCTGGGAGCGGGGGAGCGACGGTTCCGGGGGCGGGCGCGGCGGCGACCAGGGCTACAAGTGGCTGGTCCTCTCCAACACCACCCTGGGCGTGATGCTGGTGACGATCGACGCCACCATCATGATCATCGCCATGCCGGATATCTTCCGGGGTATCCGGCTCGACCCCCTGGGTCCGGGCAACAGCTTCTACCTGCTGTGGATGATCCTCTCCTACCTCATCGTCTCCAGCGTCCTGGTGGTGAGCTTCGGGCGCCTCGGGGACATCTTCGGCCGGGTCCGCATCTACAACCTCGGCTTCGTCATCTACAGCCTGGGCTCGGTGCTGCTCTCCATCACCTGGATGACGGGCCAGGCGGGGGCGCTCTGGCTGGTCCTGATGCGGGTCGTCCAGGGGGTGGGCGGAGCCTTCCTCGTGGCCAACTCCGCCGCCATCCTGACCGACGCCTTCCCCGAGCACCAGCGCGGCCTGGCCCTGGGCATCAACAACGTGGCCGGGATCAGCGGCTCCTTCATCGGCCTGGTCCTGGGCGGGATCCTCGGGGCGATCGACTGGCGCCTCGTCTTCCTCGTCTCGGTGCCGGTCGGGATCGCTGGCACCATCTGGGCCTACGTCAACCTCCGCGAACTCGGTATCCGGCACCGGACCAGGATCGACTGGGCCGGCAACCTGACCTTCGGCGTGGGCCTGGTGCTGCTCATGGTCGGGGTCACGTACGGCATCGAGCCCTACGGCCACTCCTCCATGGGCTGGACCAGCCCGCCGGTGCTGCTGGAGCTGGGCCTGGGCACGGCGCTGCTGGCGGCCTTCTGCCTGATCGAGATGAGGGTGCCGGCGCCCATGTTCCGCATGGGCCTCTTCCGGGTCCGCGCCTTCGTCTTCGGCACCCTCTCCAGCTTCCTCTCCGCGCTCGGCCGGGGCGGGCTGATGTTCATGCTGGTGATCTGGCTCCAGGGCATCTGGCTGCCGCTGCACGGCTTCAGCTTCGCCAGCACGCCGCTCTGGGCGGGCATCTACATGCTCCCCCTCACCTGCGGCTTCCTCCTCGCCGGCCCCATCTCGGGCGCCCTCTCCGACCACTTCGGCGCACGGCCCTTCGCCACCGGCGGGATGCTGGCCGCCGCGCTCAGCTTCGTGCTCCTGGAGCTGCTCCCGGTGGACTTCTCCTACGCCGTCTTCCTGCCCCTGCTGCTGCTCAACGGGCTGGGCATGGGCGCCTTCGCCTCGCCCAACCGGGCCGCCGTCATGAACAGCCTGCCGCCCCAGCACCGGGGCGCCGGCGGGGGCATGAACGCGACCTTCCAGAGCTCGGCCCAGGTGCTCTCGATCGGGATCTTCTTCACCCTCGTCATCGTCGGCCTCTCCGGCACCCTCTCCACCAGCCTGGAGCACGGCCTGGTGGCCCACGGCGTGCCCCCGGCCATGGCCGCCCGGGCCGCCGCCCTGCCCCCCGTCTCTACCCTCTTCGCCGCCTTCCTCGGCTACAACCCGATGCAGCACGTGCTGGGGGCGCGGGCGCTGGCCTCGCTGCCCCACGCCACCGTGGCCGTGCTCACCGGCCGCAGCTTCTTCCCCGACCTGATCTCGGCCCCCTTCTCGGTCGGGGTCCACGCCGCCTTCGACTTCTCCATCGTGTGCTGCCTCGTCGCCGCCGCCGCCTCCTGGTCCCGGGGCAAGCGCTACGTCTTCCGGGCCGCCGAGGCGCCGGCCCGAGCAGAGCGCGTGGCCGCCGTCGGGGAGCGCTCCGCCCGGCCCTGAGCCGGGCCGGGATCAGGCCCGGAGCCGCTCCCGGAGTCGGGCCGGGGCGGGGGCCTCGGCCGAGGCCAGCCCGTCCAGCAGGCGGGAGCCCTTGAGCGCCAGCTCCAGGCGGAGGCGGTCCTCGGGCCGGGACCAGTCCCCGATCAGGTCCTGGATCCGCTCCATGCGGTAGAGGAGGGTGTGGCGGTGGACCCCCAAGCTGCGGGCGGCGGCGCTGAGGCCCTCCTCCCCGAGGGCGGCCTCGAGGGTGGCCCGGAGGGGCAGGCCCCGCTCCCGCTCCCGCGCCAGGAGCGGGCCCAGGGTGGACTCCACGAACTCGTGCAGACCGGTGAGGTCCTGGAGCCAGGCGAGGTAGGGGTGGAGCCTGGTGGCGTCGTGGACGGCCCGGGCCGGCTCCAGCACCTGGCCCACGGTGAGCGCGGCGCGGGCGCTGCGGGCCGCGGCCGGGACCTCGGCCAGCTCGCCCGCCACCGGGCCCCAGCCGAGGTGCCAGGGGGGGCGCTCGGAGCCGACCGCGACCTGGAGCAGCCGCTGCAGCGTGGCCACCTTGACGGGGGCCGGCACCAGCGCCACCACCAGGGACTGGTAGAGGGCCACCTGGGCGTTGACCACCATCCATGCGGTGGCGATGGTGGCCTCGGCGGAGGCGTCATCGGCGTCCACCACCACCAGCCGGTAGGGGAACTCCAGGACCATCCCGCCCTCGGCGGCGCGGGCGAGCATCTCCGCGTCCGCGGTGCCGCCCAGGAGGTCGCTGAAGAACTGGTCGTACTGCCGGTCCTGCTCCCGGCGCAGCCGCTCGCGGGTCTCGAGGTAGCTGTTGCTGACGGCGACGCTGATGGCGTCCAGGTAGTCGAAGAGCGGGGCCACGGCGTTGAGCACGGACTGGGCCTCGATCTCGGGGTGGATCCTGACCGCCTCGATGACGTGCTGCCAGATCACCAGAGCCGCCACCCGGTAGGCACGGAGGATGGCGTCCAGGGGAACGCCGGTGCTCCCCAGCCGCCCTCCCATCCGGGAGAGCTGCTGCAGCTCGGCGGGGGAGGGGGGCCGCGACTCCGCCCAGAGCGAGAGCATGGTCCCCACCCCCTCACGGCAGGCCGCCAGCACCTCGCTCCCGAAGGCCGAGCCCCCTCCCACGCCCTCCGCCAGCGGGATGGTCCTGGCCATCT
>JASHRA010000039.1 GCA_030038765.1 Candidatus Dormiibacterota bacterium
GCGGTAGGCCTCGAAGGCGAGCGTCCAGGGCAGGCGGCGGGTGGTGACCGCCTCCCAGTGGCGCCCGAGACGGCGCTCGTCCTCGTCCCGGGGGGACCGCTGCATGCGCTCCACCTCCGCCATCAGGGACCAGTCGGTGAGCGTCAGGTAGGTCTCCAGGTCCTCCAAGGGATTGCCCGGGAGCAGGCGCTCACAGGTCTCGGCGAAGACGGGGCGGAGGTGGAGGTCGATGCGGCGCACGGTGCGGTGGAAGTAGACGTGGTTGTACATGTAGAGGCGGGCGGAGAGGAAGACCTCGAGGGCCGGGGCGCCGTGTTCGTGGAGGACCAGGGCTCCGTCCTTGATGAACATGTAGTGGCGCAGTCGCTCCAGGTCGACCGGGCCCACGGCGACGCCGCACATGTAGGCGTCACGGGGGACGTAGTCCATGTTGTCGGTGCTGGCCGGGCCGCAGAGCAGGGGCTTGAGCGCCCGCAGCCAGCCCGGGGGCTCGACGCCCGGCAGCTCCCTCGGGGCCATGACCCAGGCGACCCACTCCGGCCGCACCACCTCGCCCGCCTCGAAGGCCCCGAGGGGCGAGCGGCGGAGGGCGCCGATGAGGTCCGCCAGCGGCCCCAGGGCCAGGGCCCGCCCCAGGTCCTCGTGGTCCAGGCCGTACCTGGAGAGCACCTGGGTGTCGAAGAAGTGCCCGAAGGGCCCGTGGCCGACGTCGTGCAGCAGCCCGGCCACCCGCATCACCTCCACCACGAGGCTGCGAGAGGGAAGGCCGGGAAAGCTCTGGCTGAGGCTGCGATAGAGGTGGTCGGTGAAGCTCCCGCTGAGGTGCATCGCGCCCACGGCGTGCTGGAAGCGAGAGTGCTCGGCGGTGTGGAAGACCCACCAGGCGGACTGGAGCTGGTGGATCCGGCGCTGGCGCTGGAGCCAGGGGTGGTCCAGCAGCTCGGTCTCGGAGCTGGCGCCGTCGCCCAGCTGCTTGGTCACGGTGCAGTACTTGTAGAGCGGGTCGGCGAGCAGGTTGACCGCCTCGAACACGCGCTCGGGAGCTTGCACCTCTCTCCATATTAGGTCCCGCCGCCGCCGCCCCGGGCCCGGCCCGGGCGCGTCCGGCAGGACCGGGATCCCCGGGACCGGATCGGCCAGATATTTGGTATGGTCAAACCAAGTACCGGTCAGAGACGAGGAGGATCGTTTGCCCGCCAGCAGCACCCCGGCCCAGCGCCGCTCCCAGCGTCCCGTGGGACCCGGCTACAAGTGGATCGCGCTCTCCAACACCACCCTCGGCATCCTCATGGCCACGATCAACTCCTCGATCGTGCTCATCTCCCTGCCGGACATCTTCCGCGGCATCAAGCTCAACCCCCTGGCGCCGGGCAACACCCCCTACTTCCTCTGGCTGCTGATGGGCTACATGGTGGTGACCGCGGTCCTGGTGGTGAGCCTGGGCCGGATCGGGGACATGTACGGCCGGGTGCGCATGTACAACCTGGGCTTCGTCGTCTTCACGGCCGGGTCGATCCTGCTCTCCCTCTCCTGGATGGAGGGTGGCGCGGCCGCCATCTACCTCATCGTCATGCGCATCGTCCAGGGGATCGGGGGCGCCATGCTGTGGGCCAACTCCAGCGCCATCCTCACCGACGCCTTCCCCTCCAACCAGCGCGGCATGGCCCTCGGGACCAACATGGTGGCGGCCATCGCCGGCTCCTTCATCGGCCTGGTGCTGGGCGGCGTCCTGGGCCCGATCGCCTGGCAGCTGGTCTTCCTGGTCTCGGTCCCGGTCGGGCTCTTCGGGACCATCTGGGCCTACGTCATGCTCCGCGACACCGGCCTCAGGCGCCCGGCGCAGCTGGACTGGTGGGGCAACCTCACCTTCGCCGTGGGCCTGATCGCGCTCCTGGTCGGGATCACCTACGGCATCCTCCCCTACGGCAGCCAGAGCATGGGCTGGGGCAATCCCCTGGTCCTGCTGGCCCTCTTCGGCGGCATCGCCGTGCTCGGGCTCTTCGCCTACGTCGAGACCAAGGTGGAGGCGCCCATGTTCAACATCCGCCTCTTCCGCATCCGCGCCTTCACCGCCGGCAACCTGGCGGCGCTCCTGGCGGCGCTGGCCCGGGGGGGCCTGATGTTCATCATGATCATCTGGCTCCAGGGCATCTGGCTCCCCCAGCACGGCTTCAGCTTCGCCGAGACGCCGCTCTGGGCGGGCATCTACATGCTCCCCCTGACCTTCGGCTTCCTCGTCGCCGGTCCCCTGGCCGGCATCCTCTCGGACCGCTACGGCGCCCGCAGCTTCGCCACCGCCGGCGTCGCCGTCTCGGCCATCACCTTCATCCTCTTCCAGCTCCTGCCCGCCAACTTCAGCTACGGCTGGTTCGCCCTCCTGCTGGCCGTCTACGGCCTCTCCAGCGGGCTCTTCGCGTCGCCCAACCAGGCGGCCATCATGAACAGCCTCCCGCCGCACCAGCGCGGGGCCGGGGCCGGCATGTCGGCGACATTCCAGAACTCGGCCCAGGTACTCTCCATCGGCATCTTCTTCACCCTCATCATCGTCGGCCTCTCCTCCAGCCTCCCCCACACCCTCTACCACGGGCTGCTCGCCGAGGGGGTGCCGTCGAGCGCGGCGACCCGGATCGCCCACCTCCCGGCCGTGGGCAGCCTCTTCGCCTCCTTCCTCGGCTTCAACCCCATCGGGACCCTGCTCGGGTCCTCCATCACCCACCTCAGCGCCGCCCAGCAGGCCTACCTCACCGGCCGCTCCTTCTTCCCCCACCTGATCTCAGGCCCCTTCCTGCGCGGCCTCCACACCGCCTTCGACTTCGCCTTCGCCGCCTGCGCCCTGGCCACCCTCGCCAGCGCGCTCCGGGGCGGCCGCTACGTCCACCAGGAGTCCCCCGCGGTGGCGCCGGTGGGGGCGGGCGCCAGGGCCTCGGCCAAGTGAGCGAGGTCTTCCCCGACCTGGAGAGCGCGGCCGGCAAGCTGGAGGAGGCGCTCCACTCCATCGTGCGCTGGAGCAACAGCCGCGAGGTGACGCTGGAGACCATGCGGCGAGCCCGCTGCAGCCTGCCCCTGTCCGCCATCAGCCTGCTCTTCCGGATCTCCGCCTCGGGCCCAGTCCGGCCCTCGCAGCTGGCCTGCTACTACGGGGTGGACAACTCCACCATCACGCCCAAGCTGCAGCGCCTGGAGCGGGACGGCCTCCTCGCCCGCCAGCCCGACCCGCTGGACCGGCGCGCCTTCATGGTCCACGTCACGCCCGCCGGCGAGCGGCTCTGCCGGCGGGTCCGGGCGGCCCGCCGGGCCATCCTGGAGGTGATGCTGGAGGGCCAGCCGGAGGCGGAGCAGGCCCGGGTGGCGGCCACCGCAGCGCAGCTGGCCGGCTGGCTGGAGGCCAAATCGGCGGCCGCCCCCGAGGCGGTGGCCGCTCTCTAGCCACCGCCTGGCGGACGCCCCCTCCCCGGAGCCGGGGCGCAGCCGCGCCGCGGCCGCCCCAGGCGGTGACGAACCTGTGCAAACCGCGTTGCGGCACTGGTTTAGGCGGAACAATCATCGTGTCCTCGAGCGCGCTCCCGGGGACGCGTCGTGGCCCGCGGCGCGTCCTCTGCGTGTAACGATTCACGAACGTTGGCGCGCCCGAGATTGACGGAAGTGCGGTCGGGCAGACGACGGGCACGGATCGTGGTAGGGTGACGCGCGAGGGAGTTGACGGGAGCGGGAGACCCCGTCAGCAGCGATCACGGCCCTGAGCACGGCGAGTGCTCAGCTCGACCCGACGAAGGGAGATACCGTCTGAACTTTCGCGCCAGTTGCATCGTCGTGCGAGCGGGAGAAGCGCTCCCGACAGAGCGAAGCCGCGGCCGCTCCGCGCAGGCGATGACTGGGCTGGAGGCTGACCTTGCGTAGAGTTACCCTCCTCCGCCGACCGCGGACGCCACACCGGCTCATCGCCAGCAGGCTGCGCTGGTTCACGTCAGCCGCAGTGCTTCTGGCGGTCGCGCCCGTGCTGGGCGCGCTGGCCATGACCGGTGCCGTGCTTCCCCTCCGTGTGCTACCCGGGGCCATCGGCAGCGGCAACGCCAGCAGCAACGCCACCGCGCTCCGTCTGGGACCGACGTCGCATGCCTCCGCGAGCGCGAGCTCACGCGGGACGGGCGCGCCGTCCACTCCCCGTCCCCGCTCCTCCACTCCCGGGGTCACGCAGTACGTGGCACCGGCGGCGGTGAGCATCCCCAGCTGCGCCCAGGTGGGTCTCTTCGTGCCCAACGAGAACCAGTCCAGCGTGGACTCTCTGGCCAGCACGCTCGGCGTCACCGCGAGCGTCATGACGGTCTACGCCACCGACAACTACACCGCGTTCACACCGCCCAGCACATCCATGCAGCTGCTCCTGGGGGTCGGTGAGGTGACGCCGGCCGAGGCGACCAAGATCGGAGACACCCTGGTGTCGACCGGCCACGCCAACACCATCATCCGCATCATGTGGGAGATGAACGGCAACTGGATGCAGTGGGGCGTGCAGAACCTCTCCGCGGCGCAGTACATCTCCATCTACCGAGCCGCGGAGCAGGCCTTCGCCGCCGTGCCCGGCAACCAGTTCCAGTTCGTCTGGAACATCAACGCCGGGACCGCGGAGCCGGGCCGGACCGAGTTCGACACCTACCCCGGCAACGCCTACGTTTCGCAGGTGGGCATCGACTTCTACGACTACCACGACGACTCCGTGGTGCCGCCGATCATCGCCTTCGCGGCGGCCAACGGCAAGCCCGTGTCCTTCGACGAGTGGGGCCTCAACGGCAGCGACGATCCGGCCTTCATCGACTACGTTGCCAGCGTCGTGAACGACCCCTCGAACCACGTCGTCCTCCAGGCGTACTTCTCGTTCGCCGGCAACATCAACTCGGTGATCACGGACTTCCCAAGCTCTCTCGCCGAGTACAGGAAGGACTTCGACGGCGCCTGCTGAGTAACCATCCCGTGCGGCGCCACCGTCGCCAGAACTCGTTCCACCTGGTGGCGCCGCACGTTCCGCAGCCCGAGCTCGTCGCCGCCGCGTGAGGCGAGCCGCCGCCCCAAGAGACGGTCCCCCGCCCCGCCGGTCTACGGCGCAATGAGGACGAGGCCCTTGTGAGTCGCTACCGCCGACAGATCTCGGAGGCGGGGCAGGCTAGGCGGGGCGGGAGAACTGGCGGATGGCCGCGGTGAGCATCAGGGCTGCGGCCACGCCCACCAGCAGGAGCTCCACCGCCACGGGCAGCTCCCAGCTCCCCCAGCTGACCCCGGGGTCGAAGGTCGCGCGAACGGAGGGCGGCAGGGCGATGAAGCTGAAAACCGCCTTGCGCAGTGGGTCAACGGCGTAGGAGAGGGGGTCGATCTTGCTGAGCACGCCGAGCCAGACGGGCAGCCGGGTCACCGGGAAGACGGCGCCGGAGAGGAAGAACATGGGCAGGACGAAGAGCTGGGTCACGACCTGGAAGGACTGCACGTCGGAGATCCGCGCCGCCAGCATGACGCCGAAGGCGGTGAGGGCGAACGCCGTGAGCCCCATCTCCGCCAGCAGCACCAGCATCAGCACCGGCCGGTAGGGGACCCCCACCAGGCCGGCCAGGGCCAGCATGATGGCGCCCTGGATGGTTGCCACCGATGCGCCGCCCAGGCACTTGCCGAGGACCAACGTCCAGCGGTGCACGGGCGCCACCAGCATCTCCCGGAGGAAGCCGAACTCGCGGTCCCAGACGATGGAGATGGCGGAGAAGATGGAGGTGAAGAGAACCGTCATCCCCAGCACCCCGGGGAACATGAAGGTCCGGAAATCGAAGTTCCCGCTCGTGTGGATGATGGTCGAGAGCCCGGTGCCGAGGACGAAGAGGAAGAGCACGGGCTGGGCCAGGGACGTGACGATGCGCATGCGGTTGCGCCCGAACCGGATCAGCTCGCGCTTCCAGACCACCCAGAGCGCGCGCAGGTCGTCGCTGAGACGACCGCCGGCGATGCGGACCTGGGGGACCTCGACGGCCGCGGCCACGGCTACCTGCGGCCCCGGGAGCGGATCCAGGGGTTGGCGCGCAGACGGTCGCCACCGCTCGCCTCAGCGTCGCGGATGGTGCGCCCGGTGTGGCTCATGAAGACGTCGTCCAGCGTCGGCCGCGCCACCCTCACCGAGCGGATGCGCACGCCCAGCTCGGCGAACAGGCGGGGCACGAACTCCTCCCCGCCGGGGACGTGGAACGTGACCGCGCCCTCGTGCATGCTGGCCGCGACCTGGAAGCGCTGCCCCAGCTCCGAGATGGCCCGGGGGTCGTCGTCGGTGTGGAGCTCCACCCGGTCCTCCCCCATGGCGCCCTTGAGCGCCTCGGGCGTGTCCTCGGCCACCAGGATCCCGTTGTCCATGATGGCGATGCGGTCGCAGTACTCGGCCTCGTCCATGTAGTGGGTGGTGAGGAAGATGGTCACCTGCTCGCGGCGCTTGAGCTCGGAGATGTAGCCCCAGATGTGGGAGCGGGTCTGGGGATCCAGGCCCACGGTGGGCTCATCGAGGAAGAGCACGCGCGGCGAGTGGAGCAGGCCGCGGGCGATCTCCAGGCGCCGCTTCATGCCACCGGAGAAGGTCTGCACCAGGCTCCGCCTCCGCTCCCAGAGGTCGACCATCTCCAGCACCTGCTGCATGCGCCCCGGTACCAGCGAGGAGGGGACGCCGTAGAGCTCGGCGTGGAAGCGCAGGTTCTCCTCCGCCGTGAGGTACTCGTCGAGGGTCGTCTCCTGGAAGACGAGCCCGATCTGCTGCCGCACGCGGGCCTGCTCGCTGACCACGTCGAAGCCGGCCACCCGGGCCCGTCCCGCACTGGGGTTGACCAGCGTGCAGAGCATGGAGATGGTGGTCGACTTGCCGGCCCCGTTGGGGCCGAGGAAGCCGAAGATCTCGCCGGTCCGAACGCTGAAGCTGACCCCCCGCACGGCCTCGATCTGCTTGTAGGTCTTGCGCAGGTCGGTGGCCTCGACCGCCACCTCGGTGGCGGCCTCCTCACCGGGCCGGACGCGGGCCTGAAGCTGGGTCACCTCCCAAGCTTGCCACAGCCGGCAGCCTCCGCCCCCGAACGGACGCCGCCGGGCTCGGGCGTCGAGCCGGAAGCTGGGGCAACCAAGGCGCCGGCCTCAGCGCCTTCCCGGCCTACTGGCGAAGCGAGGCCAGCAGCTGGTCGCCGCGAGGGCTGCCCCAGCCGGTGCAGGCGTCCCAGCCGGGCCCGGCCCGGTAGGCGCCGTTGTTGCCCTTCGATATGTCCCGGGTGACCCCCTCCGCGGCCAGCTCCAGGTAGAGCATGGGGTTGAGGTAGCCCGGCTCCCGGCCCAGCAGCCCGGCCAGCAGCACCAGCAGCCCGGCCCAGAGCGGCGCCACGGCGCTGGTGCCGCCGAAGACGGCCGGCTGGCCGTCGACCAGGACCCGGTAGCCGGTCTCCGGGTCGGCGTCGCCGGCGACGTCGGGGATGCCCCTCCCGGTCCGGTGTCCGGGGTCGGCGGAGGGGGGCACGTCGGCCGAGTCCTGCCAGGTCGGCAGCGGGAACTGGCTGCTGACGCCGCCGCCGGTGGCGCCGCCCTGCTGCCCGTCGTTCCAGGTGACCTCGCTGGTGATGCTGCCGTCGGAGCTGGTGAGGCGGGTGCCGCCGCAGGCCAGGACGTGGGGGCTGGAGGCGGGGAAGTCGACGTGGGCCTCGCCGTCCGAGATGCCGTCCGAGGAGCCCTGGTCCCCGACCGCGACGCAGACGGCGATGCCGGCGAGGGCGGCGTCCTGGAAGGCCTCGTCGAAGGCGGTCATGGTGGCCGCGGACCACTCCGCCTCCGCCGAGCCCCAGCTGATGGAGATCACCGAGGGCTTGTTGTCGGTGTCGTGGAGGGCGGTCTCGATGGCGTCGAGGAAGCCCTGGTCGGTGTTGGGCGCGAAGTAGACGGCGAGGCGCACGCCGGGCGCCACCGAGCCGCAGACCTCGATGTCGAGCATGACCTCCCCGTCCGGTCCGTCCTGGTTCCCGGTGGGCTGGTTGGAGGCCCCGTCGACGGAGACCGCGACCAGCTCGGGGACGGCCACGCCCAGCCCCTGGAAGTAGCTCTCCACGTCGGCGCTGCTGAAGCCGCCGCCCAGCTCGATGAGACCGACGCACTGCCCGGCGCCGCTCCCCTGGGATGGGAACTGGTAGAGCTGGGCCACCTCCGTCGGCGGGTAGCTGAGCGGAGCCGCCTGGGCCAGGGGCGGGAGCGGGGTGGGCAGGGGCAGGGGACGGAAGTGGGGCCGGGCCCGGGGGCGGGTGTCCAGGCCCAGCACCGCGCCCACCGCGCCCGCCAGTCCGGCCGGGACCTGGGGCTCGCCCCGAGCCCAGCGAGCGCTACCGGCCGGACCCTGCCAACGGCGGAGCTCGACCCCGAAGAGCCGGGCAAGGCGCGCCTGGGGGCCGCTCAGGACCACGGTGCGGCGCGCCGGGTCCATCTGAGAGAGGCTCATGCCCTGGGCCTGGGCCCAGTCCCGGACCCGGCCCAGGTCCTGGGGGTGGGCCCCCCGCAGCGCGGCCAGCTGGTCACGGCTGAGGTGGGCCCGGAGGCGGGGCAGGACCCGGCCCAGGTCCTCGGCCTGGGGCACCCGGGAGTCCCCGCGGGGCCTCAGCACCAGGGTCACCGCGACCGGCTCCTCGGGATCGAGGGCGCCAGCGTCCTCGCCCTCGGGCAGGGGCCCGGGCCCTCCCGTCACGCTCAGATCTCCTGGGCCACGATGCGGGTGACGTGCAGCAGGGTGACGAAGTTGCGGTAGGTCTCGAGGCCGTCGGCGCCCTCGACCAGCACCTCCAGCTCGGAGCTGCGCTCCACGCCGCGGACCCCGGTCGCCATCTCCGCCAGGTCGGCGGTGCGGAGCTGGACCCGGAGCTGGTAGGGCGGCCCCATGCGAGGCGCTCCCAGCTCCCCCAGGCGCGCGAGGGCCCGGACCGTCCCCTCCTCGATCAGCCGACAGGCGACCGCGGGGTGGAGGCTGCTGGCGGCGAGCCGGGAGACGGAGCGCTTGACCACCACCGTCTCCACCCCGGGGAGGACCGGGCGGGCCTGCTCGGCGGTGTGCTGGTCGCCGCTCACCAGCGCCACCGGGACCCCGAAGTGGGACGCCACGAGGGCGTTGATGCCGCTCTCGCCCAGCAGGTGCCCCTCCCAGGTGACCGCGGTCACGGCGCTCGGGTTGTAGGTGTGGGAGAGGGTGGACGAGGGGCCGCCCACGGCCCCGTGGTAGCCGACGAAGAGCGCCGCCTCGAAGCCCGGCTCCAGTCCCTCCATCATGTAGAGCGGCTTGTGGCGGCCGGAGCAGTAGCCGGCCTCGGCGTGGAGCTGGTCCGGGGGCAGGTTCTGCATCGCCCCGTGGGAGTCGTTGACCAGCACCTCGGTGGCGCCGGCGCGGACGGCGCCGTCGATGGCGGCGTTGACCTCGTTGAGGAGCAGCCGTCGCCCCAGCTCGTACTCCGGACCGGGCCTGACCTGCTCCCAGTCCACGATCCCGGCGACGCCCTCCATGTCGCAGGAGATGAAGACCCTCACGACCGTGCCCCGGCCGCGCCGGAGGTGATGCGGTCGAGCTCCGCCCAGTCCTCCTCCCCGGCCACCCAGCTGGCGGCGGCGGCGTTGGCCCGCACCTGCTCCTGGCTGGTGGCGCCGGCGATGACGCAGGAGACCTGGTGGCGGCCCAGCAGAGCCCCCACCGCCACCTGCAGCAGGGAGATCCCGCGCTGCTCGGCGAAGCGCTCCAGCGCCTCGATCACGTCGAACTGAGCCTGGTCCTCCAGCGCGGCGCCGGCGCCGGCTCCCGCCAGCCTGGTCCCCTGGGGAGCGGGCTGGCCCCGGTGGTACTTGCCGGTGAGCAGGCCCCGCGCCAGCGGGAAGTAGGGCAGCAGCCCCATCCGGAAGTGATCGAGGGCTGGCAGCAGCTCCGCCTCGGGCTCGCGATGCAGCAGGCTGTACTGGTCCTGGGCGCAGATCAGCTGGCTCCAGCCGCGGCTGCGCGCCGTCCACTGGGCGTCGGTGAGCTGCCAGGCGGCGAAGTTGGAGCAACCGATCCAGCGCACCTTGCCCGCCACCACCAGCTCCTGGAGCGCGCCCAGCGTCTCCTCGATGGGCGTCTCGGGGTCCGGCTGGTGGATCTGGTAGAGGTCGATGGTCTCCACGCCCAGACGGCGCAAGCTCTGCTCGGCGGCGTCGCGGACGTACTCGGCGCTGCCCCGGCGCTGGGCCGGGTCCTCGCCCCGGCGCACCATGCCGAACTTGGTCGCGATCAGGGCCTCGTCACGGTGGCCGCGCAGGGCCCGCCCCAGGAGCCGCTCGCTCTCGCCCCCGCCATAGGTGTCGGCGGTGTCGAAGAGGTTGATGCCGGCGTCCAGCGCCGCCTCCACCACCTGCGGCACCGCCTCGTCGGGCATCCGGGCCCCGAAGTTGTTGGTCCCGATCCCGACCGCCGCCACCGCCGGTCCCTCCTCGCCCAGCCGCCGACGCTCCAGCCGTGTCAGTTCCTTCGCCAAGTCTCAGCTCACCTCCGATGTGACCGCGTCCGGTCCGGATAGTGTCGGGCCGGACCGTCCCCGCTCGCTGCCGGGCACAGCGGCGGCGCGCAGAATTGGATCCCCGGCGGGGCGGGCAGCGGGAGGACCACGATGCAGGTACGGGAACTGGGCCACCTGGTCCTCTACGTCCGCGACCTGGAGCGCTCCAGCCACTTCTACGGCGAGGTTCTGGGCTGGCGCCGGATCACGCCCCAGGGGCTGGCGGTGGCCGCCTTCTCCAGCGGCCGCACCCACCACGAGCTGCTCCTCATCGAGGTGGGCCCGGAGGCGGCCCCCATCCCCAGTGGTCGCCGGGTCGGGCTCTACCACTTCGGCCTCAAGGTGGGCGACTCCGACGAGGAGCTGCGGGTGGCGCTCTCGGCGCTGGAGGCGAACGGGGTCCGGCTGGTGGGCAGCGCCGACCACACGGTCACCCACAGCCTCTACATCGAGGACCCGGACGGCAACGAGATCGAGCTCTACGTGGACGTCGAGGCGGCGGACTGGCGCCGCGACCCGGAGCTGCTGCTGTCCCCGATCCGGCCCCTGCAGCTCTGAGCGCGGGCCCGCGCGCCAACCGGGAGCACCGGTTCTGGCAAGATCAGGGCAGAGAGCGGACCTTGGCCGGCCCCTGGACGGGCGCGGCTCGCCAGGGAGGAGATCGATGAGAAGGCAACTGCTCGGCGCCGCCTTGGGCGCTGCGCTCCTGGGCCTCGGCGCGGGCCTGCTGGCGGCCCCGGCCCCGGTCCTGGCCAGCTCCTCCGGGACCATCGCCGGCTGCGCCCCGGCCCAGCTCCACCTGTACCAGTCGGGCGTGCTCACCGTGGCCACCGACAGCCCCGCCTACACGCCCTGGTTCGAGGGCAACCATCCCGCCAACGGAAAGGGCTACGAGGCGGCCGTGGCCTACGCCATCGCCGCCAAGCTGGGCTTCAAGCGCAGCGAAGTGCACTGGACCATCGAGCCCTTCGACAGCTCCTACGCGCCCGGGCCCAAGACGTTCGACTTCGACATCAACGAGATCACCATCACGTCGGCCCGGGCCCAGGCGGTCACCTTCAGCGAGGGCTACTACAACGACCGCGAGGCGCTCATCACGGTCAAGGGATCGGCCCTGGCCAAGCACCACTCCCCGGCCCAGCTGCGCCGCTACCGCTACGGTGACCAGGTCGGCACCACCAGCCTCGCCTACATCGAGCAGAAGATCCGCCCGACGCAGACGCCCGCCGTCTACAACACGCTCAACGACGTCGCCTCCGCCCTCTCCGACCACACCATCGCCGGCTTCGTCACAGACACGCCGACGGCCCAGTACATGGCCGCCTCGGGTGAGGTCAAGCACGGCGTCGTGGTGGGCCAGTTCCCCAGCAGCGACGAGGAGTACGGGCTGCTGCTGCAGAAGGGCGACCCGCTGGTCAGCTGCCTCAACCAGGCCATCAGCGCGCTCCATGGCAACGGGACCCTGGCCCGACTGCAGCACAAGTGGCTCGGAATCTACGAGAAGATCGCGACCATCCAGCCCTGAGGCCGTGCGGGTGCTGAGGCGGTGACGTCGGACCCAGGCGGGCTCGGCGGCGGCCCGCTGGTGCTGTCGGGGGGACCGCCGCTCAGCAGCATGGGCTCGCCGCGCTCCCGGCGCCGGCTCCACGGCCGGCGCGCCGTGGTCGTCTCCGCCGCCAGCACGGTCGTCTTCCTGGGCGCCCTGGTGGCGCTCTTCTTCCTGGCCCCGGGCAGCGCCCAGGTGCGGCGCACGTTCTTCAACATCCCCGACGCCAGGGTGGCCCTGATCGGGGATCCGCAGCACGGCATCTTCTCGGTCGGGCTCTCCTTCCTCTTCAACATCGAGATGTTCCTCATCGGGGAGGTGCTGATCCTGGTCCTGGCCATGGTGATCGCCGTCATCCGCCAGCTCCAGGGACCGGTGTTGTTCCCGCTGCGCCTGCTGGCCATCGCCTACGCCGACTTCTTCCGCGGCGTGCCCCTGATCCTCGTCATCTACGCCATCGGGTTCGGCGTCCCCGCCCTCAGCCTGGCCGGCGTCTCGACCCAGCCCACCGTCGTCTACGGCATGGCCGCGCTGGTGCTCTCCTACTCCGCCTACGTCTCCGAGGTCTACCGCGCCGGCATCGAGTCGGTGCACCCGAGCCAGGTGGCGGCGGCCCGCTCGCTGGGGCTCAGCCACTGGCAGTCGATGCGCTTCGTGGTCATCCCCCAGGCCCTGCGCCGCGTCGTGCCGCCGCTGCTCAACGACTTCATCAGCCTGCAGAAGGACACCGCGCTGGTGGCCGTGCTGGGCATCATCGAGGCCAACCGCGCCGCCGGCATCCAGAGCTCTACCGACTTCAACTACACCGGCTACACCGTGGCCGCGGTGCTCTTCCTCGTCATCACCATCCCCATGGCGAGGTTCACCGACTACCTGATCGCCCGGGACCGCCGGCGCCGCCAGGCGACGCTGGGCCACTGACCATGGGCGCTGCCGGGTACGCCGCCGACCCCGATCTGGCCCTGCAGCTGGTCCAGCTGCGCAAGTCCTTCGAGGGCACGGACGTGCTGCGGGGCGTGGACCTGGAGGTGGCGCCGCACGAGGTGGTCTGCCTCATCGGACGCTCCGGGTCGGGCAAGTCCACGCTGCTGCGCTGCATCAACCTGCTGGAGCCGATCGACTCCGGCCGGCTGATGTTCTTCGGCCTCGAGATCAGCGCCGAGGGCGTGGACCTGGACCGGGTGCGGCGCCAGATCGGCATCGTCTTCCAGGCCTTCAACCTCTTCCCCCACATGACGGTGCTGCAGAACATCACGCTGGGCCCGATCCGGGTCCTGGGCAAGCCCCGGCGCCAGGCGGAGGCGGAGGCGGACGCGCTGCTGGAGCGCTTCGGCCTCCTCGACAAGCGCCTCGACTACCCGGACCGCATCTCCGGCGGCCAGCAGCAGCGCGCCGCCATCGCGCGCGCCCTCGCCATGCAGCCACGCCTCATGCTCCTGGACGAGGTCACCTCGGCGCTGGACCCGGAGCTGGTGGCGGAGGTCCTCAGCGTCATCCGCAGCCTGGCCGCCGCCGGCATGACCATGGTCATCGCCACCCACGAGATGAACTTCGCGCGCGACATCGCCAGCCGGGTCTGCTTCCTGGACCAGGGGGTGATGCTGGAGCAGGGGACGCCGGAGGAGATCTTCCGCCACCCCCAGGACCCGCGCACGCAGCGCTTCCTGCAGAGCATCGTCGAGGCGGGCCGGCTCTGAGCGCCCCCTCGCGCGGCGAGAATGGCCCCGTCCGGCGCCCAGCCCATCCTGATCACGGGAGGACCACCATGGCATTCGAGCACCAGCCGCACCCCAGGACCAAGGCCATCCTGGAGGGCACCGCCAGGGGCCCGGTCCGGGTCCTGGACCAGCTGGACCGCAGCAACGCCGTGGCCCGGGCCAACTCCTGGCTGGCGGTGAAGGTCACGACCGGCGTGGGTAGCATGTGGTGCGCCTACCTCTTCGGCATCCTGGCCCTGGTCGGGCTGCCGGCGGCGCTCAAGCCGGGTGGCGAGGGGATCATCGCCTGGATCGCCCAGACCTTCCTCCAGCTGGTCCTGCTCTCCATCATCCTGGTAGGGACCAACATCCAGTCGGCGGCGGCGGACAAGCGCGCCCAGGACACCTACTCCGACGCCGAGGCCGTGCTGCACGAAGCGATGCAGATCCAGCAGCACCTGGACACCCAGGACGAGACCCTGACCAAGCTGGTGGCGACGATCTCCCAGCACGGTTGACGGAGCGTGCCGAGACGGGATTGGGTCGGGCCCGGGGCCCGGCGAGGAGGTGACGTTGTCTTCGAGAGCAGTGCTGGTGACGGGGGCCGCGCGCGGAATCGGCCGGGCCACGGCCCGCGCCTTCGCCGAGGCCGGCGATCGGGTCGCTGCCAACTACCGCAGCTCGGCGCGCGAGGCGGAGGAACTGGTTCGCTCCCTACCCGGCTCGGGTCACCTGGCGCTCCAAGCGGACGTCTCCGATCCCGGGCAGGCGCGGCGCCTGGTCGAGGAGGCGGCGGCCGGGCTGGGTGGGCTGGACGTGCTGGTCAACAACGCCGGGGTCAGCCTGCGCCACGACCTGGTGCAGGATGATTTCGAGTCCTGGCGCGCCGCCTTCGAGCGCACCATGGCGGTGAACTTCTACGGCCCCGTCCACGTCACCTACTGGGCCGTGCGGCAGATGCTGGGACGAGGGGGGCGGATCATCAACATCAGCTCCCGCGGCGCCTTCCGGGGCGAGCCCGACCAGCCCGGCTACGCGGCCAGCAAGGCGGCGCTCAACGCCTTCGGACAGTCCCTGGCCAAGGCCCTGGGAGGCCACGGCATCGGGGTCATGACCATCGCTCCGGGCTGGGTCTCCACCGAGATGGCCCAGTCCGAGCTGGACCGCAACGGAGGCGCCGAGATCCTGTCCCAGAGCCCCTTCGGGCGCATCGCCCGCGCCGAGGAGGTGGCGGCCGCTGCCGTTTACTTCGCCTCTCCGGAGGCTGAGTTCGCCAGCGGCGCGGTGCTGGACATCAACGGAGCGTCTTACCTGCGGACCTGATCCGCCCGTGCCGTTACCGGACGAGCGCGACTTTTCGAGGCGTTGCCGAGAAGGCTCGCGACGAGATGATCCCGCCGGGGGTAAAGTCTGCGCAACCGTACACAGCGGCCACGACGCGGCCCCGGATGAGCGGAGCGCTCCTAGCCTGCCTTCGAGAAGCCCGGGGCGCTTGAGACGCCGATTCCGACTACGATCCCTGGCCGGAGACAGGGAGTGACGCGATCGGGATCTCCCATCTCAGCATCGACTCGGGGGCGCGGTCGCCGGCAACTCCGGGAATAGCCGCGACGATGTCTTCGATGGTCGCGCCTGCGACGGAGAGGACGCTCCCCTGGACGTCGCGGGCACGGTACGCGCCGGGGATACCGTCGACGTCGAAGATCAGGCCAGCGCGACCCGCCCAGGGATAGATGGCCAGCTGCAGCGTGGCATCGTGGATCGGTCCGTGCTCGGAGTAGAGGAACGAGACAGCGTCGGTGGCGCGCGCCACCGCCTCGCCGAGACTGGCTGATTGGATAGGCGCAGGAACGGCGCCGGCACTGACCCACGTAACCGACCACTCGGCCTTGTCCGGTTGAACGACACCCGAGATCAAGGCGTCGGGGCGGTTGGAGCGACCTCCAAACAGTCTGGCCAGTCGGCCTCGCATGGCCGCGGACGATACCACGTCCGACGCGGGCGCCACGCACGGCAGGCTGGCGCAGGAGCCCGCGAGCCCAGCCGGTGCACCCCTGTTGGGAAACAGGTTTCCAGAGACCGAACCGCCACCCGTAGGTCGGGAGGAACGCGTGGGGAGCTGCGTGGTCTGGTCAGGCGGACGCGGAGTGGCAGCCGCCGCTCTGCCGCGGCCCCCCTCTCGACAGCCCTCGAGGATCCGCGGGCCGTCTGCGGGACACCTACTCCGGCACGATCATGACACCATCGCTGTCGTACGTGAACTGCGGGTTGTAGGCGATCTCCCACAGGTGCCCCTCCGGGTCAGCGAAGTAACCGCTGTAGCCACCCCAAGAGGCTCGCTTCGGCTCCTTGACGATGGTCGTGTTCGCGTCACGGAGCTGGGCAAAGACTTCGTCGACCACCGCTTCGCTGGGAACGTTCTGGGCCAGTGTGAAGCCCAGGTACGGCTCCGTTGTGAGCTCGGGGCCAACATCATCTCTCAGCTCCCTGTACGAGCAGAGGGAGAGTATGAAGCTGCCGACGGGAAAGAAGGCGATGACGCCGTCAACTACGTTGTACGGCTTCCAGCCGAGCACCTCCTGATAGAAAGCCAGTTCCTTCTCGAAGTCGTTCACAGCGATCGTGACCAAGGAGACGCTCTGCTTCATGGTTACCTCGTGCTCCTTACCCGCTTCTCCCCTGACAGGAGCAGTGTAGGTCACGAAGTTCTCGGACAAGAGTGAAGCGGTGCGGAAGGCTGGACGGACAAGCCGGCCGGAGCGCTCCCAACCAGCCTCTTGAGCGAACGAGTCACATGAGCCCGATCGGCCCATCCAACCTCCACGGGAATCCTCGGCTACCGCGACGCCGTCCATGGAGGCCCTCTACGGGCCCCACGTTTCGCGGCTACGCCCCACTTGTGGGTGTGTCCGGCCCGTGATCACGTCCGGCTGCGACGGCCGGAGACAGCTCCGCCAGGCCGCAGGGCCATCGCAGGACGCGCTCAGGCAGTTGCCAGCTAGCTCGCGAAGACTCCGAAGACCCGTAGCTCTCCGGCGGTGCTGCGCAACTCCCGATCCAGCTCTGGGACCACGTGGGCGTCGTCCAGCTCAGCGTCGATGTAGAAGCGATAGCTGAACGGCCGAGACGGCTCCGGCCGGGAGTCGAGACGGCTGAGGTTGGCGCCCCGCCGGGAGAAGACCTGCAGCACCCGGACCAGGCCGCCTGGCCGGTGCTCGGCGACCAGCGCCAGGACCAGCTTGCAGGGCCCCTCCGACGGCGCCTCGCGTGGGCCCGGGCTGACGAGGAGGAAGCGGGTCCGATTGCTGGGCTGGTCGGCGATGTCCGAGGCCAGGACCTCCAGCCCGTAGCGTCGGGCCGCGGCCAGCGACGCGATCGCGCCGTCCGCCTCGCCACCGCTCTCCGCCACCTGCCGGGCCGCTCCCGCGGTGTCGTGCACGGGGACCGCGCTGATGCCCTGCGCGGCCAGCCAGCCGGCGCACTGGGCCAGCGCCTGGGGATGGGACAGCGCATGGCGGACCCGGGCCCCGGGGCGGGCCAGAAGGTGGTGCCGGATGGGGGCCACGTGCTCGCCGCAGACCCACAGCGAGGGATGGTCCCAGAGGCCGTCGCTGACCTCCTGCACCACGCCGGCGACGCTGTTCTCCACCGGCAGCACGGCCAGCTCGGCCGCCTTCCGCTGCAGCGCCTCGAAGACGGCGGCGAAGCTCGGGTAGCCCTCGGTCCGGGCGCCGGGGAAGAGCGCCTGCGCCGCCTCGTCGGAGTAGGCGCCGGGCTCCCCCTGGTAGGCGACGACACCCGGCACCGCCCCATTGTGCCTGGCGGGGCTCGGCGGGCGGGGAAGACCACACCTGAGCGCCGCGCCCCCGGCGGAGCGGCGCCGGCCCCGGCGGCTGCAGTTTCGCTCGCCAGCGGCAGGTGAAAGCGCCCTGGGGGTTCCAGGGGTCCGGCAGCCACGCTGGAAGCGTGACGGCAAGGGTCCTCGTGATCGGAGGCGGCACCGGCGGCACGCTCGCCGCCAACCGGCTGCGCCGCTCCCTGGCGCCGGACGACGCGATCACGGTCATCGATGCGGACGACCGGCACCTCTACCAGCCGGGTCTGCTCTTCGTCCCCTTCGGGCTGGCCCCCGCAGCACGCCTGGTGCGGCCGCGCGCCGCCCAGCTGAGGGCCGGCATCGACTTCCTCCAGTCGGTCGTGGAGGAGGTCGACGTGGAGGCGGACCAGGTAGTCCTGGCCGGGGGGGAGCGCATCCCCTACGACGTGCTCGTGGTGGCCAGCGGGGCCCGGCTGTTGCTCCAGGAGACCGAGGGGCTGACCGGCCCAGGCTGGGGGGAGCGTGTCCACACCTTCTACTCGCTGCCGGGGGCCGCGACGCTCGCCGGCGCCCTGGCCAGCTTCGCGGGCGGACGTCTCGTGGTCGACCTGGTCGACCTGCCGGTCAAGTGCCCGGTGGCGCCACTCGAGTTCTGCTTCTTGGCCGACTGGTACCTGCAGAGGCACGGGCTCCGGTCGCGGGTCCAGCTCACCTACGTGACGGCGCTGGACGGGGCCTTCACCAAGGCCACGTGCAACCGTGAGCTGTCCGGCTTGCTGGCCCGCAAGGGCGTCGAAGTCGTCACCGAGTTCGCCACCGCGCGCGTGGACGCGGCCGGTGGCCGCCTCGTCTCCTACGACGAGCGGGAGGTGGGGTTCGACCTGGCCGTCGTCGTTCCCCTCCACGGGGGCGCCGACTACGTCTCCCGGTCCCCAGGCCTGGGCGACGCTCTCGGCTTCGTGCCGACCGACGGCGGAACCCTGCAGGCGAGGGTGAAGCCCAACGTGTTCGTGATCGGCGACGCCGCCGACCTGCGCGCCTCCAAGGCCGGCTCGGTAGCGCATTTCGAGGGCCCGGTCCTGGCCCGGAACGTAGCTCGGTACCTGGGCCGAGAGGCGCCGGACGCGCACTTCGACGGCCACACCAACTGCTTCATCGAGACCGGCTTCGGCAAGGCCATCCTGATCGACTTCGACGACGACCTGGAGCCCGTCGCCGGGCACTTCCCCACCCCGATCGGCCTCCCGCTGCTGCGAGAGTCCCGCCTCAACCACCTCGGCAAGCTCGCCTTCGAGCAGCTCTACTGGCACGCCATCCTGCCCGGTCGCGAGATCCCGCTGGTGGGGTCAGAGATGCCGCGGGCCGGCAAGCGCCCGCAGTTGGCGCCGCCCCTGCTGCAGACAGAAGGAGGAACGAGATGACGACCGCGACCTATGCCGAGCGCGAGGTCTCGCTGGATGCCGAGGGCTTCTTCACCGACCCGAGCCAGTGGGACGAGGCCGAGGCGCCGGCGATCGCCGCGGCGGAGGGGATCTCGCCGCTCACCGACCGCCACTGGGAGGTGATCAGGTTCATGCGCCGGGAGTACGAGGAGAAGGGCGCGGCCCCCAACGTGAGGGCCCTGGCCAAGACGTCCGGGGTCTCGATCAGGGAGCTCTACCAGCTCTTCCCCAAGGGTCCCGCCAAGCTGGCCGCGAAGATCGCCGGCGTCCCCAAGCCCGTCGGCTGCATCTGACCCGGCCGAGGACAAGGAGCACCGTCATGTCCGACCGCATCGAGAAGGTGTCGATCATCATCTCCAAGGGCTCGCTGGAGGGCGTCTACCCCGGGCTGATCATGGCCAACGGCGCCCGCGCCGAGGGCATCGAGGCCAACCTCTTCTTCACCTTCTTCGGCCTCGACGCCGTCCACCGCGCGCGCCACGAGCACATCAAGCTGGCCACCGTCGGCAACCCGGGGCTGCACCTCGCCACCATGCTGGGCGGACTGCCGGGCATGTCGTCGGTGATGACCCACTACCTGGACCACAAGATGGCCCAGCTGGACATCCCGAGCATCCCGGAGTTCGTCGAGATGATCGCCGACACCGGCGCCGGCCTCTACGGCTGCAAGGCGTCGGCGGACCTCTTCGGCCTGCACAAGGAGGACCTCATCCCCCAGGTGCGGGACATCATCACGGTGGGCCAGTTCTACGGCCTTGCCGCCGGCGGCCAGATCATCTTCACCTGAGCCCGGGGACCGGAGCGCCGGCTGCCAAGTGGCGGCGCGATCCTCAGGAGGCCCGCCGTCCCCGGCGCTCGGCGGTTGCTGGTGCCGGCGCGGGGCGTCCCCCAGGCGCGGCCGCCGAGGCGCGCCTGGGGCCGGACGAGCGTCCCGGCTTGGTCTCCTCCACCGCCTGCTTCAGCGCCGCCATCAGGTCGATCACGTTGTCGTCGCCTGCCGGCCGCTCCAGCTTGGGCAGGCGCCGCCGCCCCCGCTTGGCCGCCACCACCTTGAGCAGCGCCTCGCGGTAGTCGTCGTGGTAGCGCCCGGGGTCGAAGGAGCCGGAGAGGTTGTCCAGCAGCGCCTTGGCCAGCTCCAGCTCGCGCCGGCTCAGCGCCGCCGCCGAGGCGGGCGCCTTGACCTCGGGGGCCTCGCGCACCTCGTGGGCCCAGTGCAGCGTGTCCAGCAGCAGTCCCGCCTGGCCCGCCCGGATCCGGCAGAGGTGCTCCCGGGTGCGCATCGCCAGCTTGCCCACGGCGCTCCGCTGGCCCCGGCCGAGGACGGCCTGGAGGAGCAGGTAGGGCCGCAGCGCGGCCGCCCCGCGCGGCTCCACGTAGTAGGCCTGGTCGAGGTAGACGGTGCCGTCGATCTCGGCGTCCGGCACCACCTCCAGGATCTCGATGGTCTGGGCGCTGGGCAGGGGCAGGCGCTCCAGGTCCTGGTCGCTGAGCGGCACGTACTCCCCCTTGTCCACCTCGAAGCCGCGCACCACCTCGCCCCACTCCACGGTCCGCTCCTCGCGCGGACACCAGCGCCGGTTCTGGATGGGCGTGTGGCAGGCGCCGCAGAGGAGGCGGAAGGCCACCTCCGCGGTCTCGGTGGCGCGGCTGAGGCTGACCGGGATGGTGACCAGGCCGAAGCTGATGGTGCCCCGCCAGGCGGCCCCGGGCATCAGCCGCGGCTCCGGCGCGAGCCGGGCCCGCCCGCCGTCGCGCCGTCCGCAGGGGACGGGCGGGGCAGGCTCTGGCGGCCGGCCAGGACGGGCTCGAAGAGGTCGCCCA
>JASHRA010000040.1 GCA_030038765.1 Candidatus Dormiibacterota bacterium
TCGAGTACTCGGCCCGCTTCCTCTCCGCCGTCTACAACCTGCCCGCGCCCAACGACGGCAACGGCAACTTCAACTACGGCTACGAGTTCGTCAACTCGGTGGCCACGAACCCCGGATACTTCAAGATCGACGGCAAGCCGATCCCCGAGACCACCACCACCGCAAGCCACGACCTGGTGCCGTCGCCGGGAGACATCGTCAGCTTCGGCAGCCCCGGGGACTGGGGCTTCACCGAACCGGTGGCGGGCCACACCGCGGTGGTGATCAACCCGCCGCCCGGGAGCCGAACCCCCAAGGACGACTTCTGGATCCTGAGCCAGGACTTTGGGAGCCAGAGCGAGGGCTTCGGCACCACCGTCGGGGAGCAGGAGCTCAGCATCAACACCACCTTGGGCGATGTCCTGATGCTGGGGCTGCCCTCGGCACCAACCCCCTTCAGCTGGCTGGAGCTGCCGACTCCCTCGGCCACGCCCTCCACCCCGACCAAGAACCTGCTCTCCATCACCACCCCCAGCACCTTGGCCTCACCCCCCAACGCCACCGTGGGACAGAGCTACGGCTTCGACCTGGACGCTTCGGGCCCGGGCGACTACCCCGCCCTCTACGAGAAGGCGGGTCACCAGCTTTACCACTGGTCGATCGTCAGCGGCAGCCTGCCGCCCGGACTGGCGCTCTCCTCCAACGGCACCATCGCCGGCACCCCTCAAGCGGTGAGCAAGGGGGGGCCCTTCACCGTCGAGGTGACCGCGGTGGGCCAGGTCGCCGAGCAGAGCTTCACCATCTGGGCGCTGCCTCCGGGCTCAGCGCACGGTAGCGACAAGGGCCTGGCCGTCCTCTTCCGCCAGCCGGTCTCGGCCGTGCCCGCCTCCTCGCTGGCGTCCGGCAAGGCGGTCTACAACGACGCCACCTGCCCCAGCGCCAGTGACTGCTACGTGGTCGGCGACTCCGGGAGCAAGGGGGTGCTGACCTCCACCAGCAATGGCGGCCGCAGCTGGTCCACCAGGACCGTCCCCGGCAGCGGCGGGCTCTCCGCCATCTCCTGCCCCAACGCCTCCGACTGCTACGTGGGCGGCACCGCTCCCCAGGGTGGTGGGGCCAGGATCTTCGCCACCACCGACGGGGGCCGGTCCTGGAGCTCGGAGTCGCCTCCCGGGGCCAGCCAGATCGGGTCCTTGGCCTGCCCTTCCCCGAGCGACTGCCTCGCCGTCGCACTCCAGCCCGGCTCTAGCCTGGAGGGCTTGGTGCTCGCCACCACCGACGGCGGCGGCGACTGGGCCGCGGTCAACTCTCCGGCGGCGGTCCTGACCACGGTGCGCTGCGTCGGAACCGCCCACTGCTGGGCGGCCGGCGCCGGTGTCTTCTTCAGCAGCGACCTGGGCCAGAGCTGGTCCGATGAGGCCCCGCCACAGCCGCCGCAGCCGAGCTACGGCATCGGCAACGTCTACTACAGCGAGCTGATCGACGTCGAGTTCCAATCAGCCAGCGACGGTTGGGCGGTGGGCGGCGACCAGTGCGGCGGCGAGGGCGTCACCCAGTGCCCAGGGGCCGCCTTCTACACCACCGACGGGGGCGCCAGCTGGACCGTCTCCCAGACCTCTCTGGAGCTGAGCTTCGGCTGGCAGATCGCGTGCCAGGGAGCTAGCTGCCTGATGGTCACCCAGGCCTTCCACAGCTCGGAGCTCCTCTCCAGCTCGGATATGGGGGCGCAGTGGAGCGAACTCTTCGAGCACAAGGGTCAGATCAATGCCCTGGCCTGCAACCCCGGCCGCAGCTTCTGCCTCATTGCCGGTGGAGCCGGCGGCACGCCCCTGCTGGAGACGCTCGGCTAGATCCGCTTCCCACAGAGGTGGTTGACAGGGGTCAGGGGAGCGAGGGCGGTGGGGGCTCGTTGGCAGTTGTGACGGTGGAGCCAGTCTGCCAGCCGGTCCAGCCGGGCCCCATTGCCGAGGTAGGGACGGACGTGGGCCCACTCCTCCAAGACGTCTGTGGGAAGCACACCTAGACTTTGACCATGTCCCCGACGAGGGCGGAGAGCGCGCCCTCCGCCACCGGTGCCAGCCGGCGAGCCCGCCTCCGGGAGGCCCGTCTCTACCTGGTCACCGACGACGCCACCCCCGAGGAGCGGCTGCCCGAGCTGGTCTCGGAGGCGGTCCGGGGCGGGGTCCAGGTCGTCCAGCTGCGACGCAAGCAGGCGAGCCCCGAGGAGCTGCACCAGCTGGCCCAGCGCTGCCGGGACCGGGCCCGGGAAGGAGGTGCCCTCTTCCTCGTCGACGACTACCCGGAGCTGGCCCTGGAGGTGGACGCGGACGGCGTCCACCTGGGCCAGGATGACCTGGACCCGACGCGGGCCCGCCAGCTGCTGGGACCCGAGTGCCTGATCGGTCTCTCCACCCACGACCGGGACCAGGCCCGGGCCGCGGTTCGCCGGCCGGTGGACTACATCTCGGCGGGCCCGGTCCACGCCACCCCGACCAAGCCGGGCCGGCCCCCGGTCGGTCTGGCGTACGTCTCCGAGGCCGCCCGGCTGGCCCGGGTCCCGGTGGTGGCGATCGGGGGCCTGGGTCCGGGCGAGGCGGGCGCGGCGGTCCGGGCCGGGGCCGACATGGTGGGCGTGGTCCGCGCCCTCTGCTCGGCGCCGGACCCGGGCGCTCTGGCGCTCCGGCTGCGCCGTGAGATCGAAGGCGCGGCGCGCTGGACCAGGCTCGTGGTCAACGGGGAGGAGCGCCGGGTGCCGCCCGGGTGCACGGCGGAGGAGCTGCTGGCGAGCCTGGGCGTGGGCGAGCGGCGCGCCGTGGTGGAGCGCAACGGGGAGATCCTGGAGCAGGCGCACCTGGCCCGGGTCCGGCTCGCCGAGGCGGACCGCCTGGAGATCGTCCACCTGGTGGGCGGCGGCTGCTGTGACTGAGGACCGGCTCCAGTTCGGGGGCCGCAGCTTCGCCTCGCGCCTGATCCACGGCACGGGAAAGTTCCCCTCCCCGGAGGTGCTGGCGGCGGCCATCGCCGCCTCGGGCGCCGAGCTGATCACGCTCGCGGTCCGGCGCCTGCACCTGGACGGGGACCGGCGCTCGGAGCTGGCCGCGGTGGACCTCAGCGCCCACACCCTGCTCCCCAACACGGCCGGGGCCAGCTCCGCCGAGGAGTCGGTGCGGCTGGCCCGCCTCGGTCGCGCCGCCGGGCTCTCCGACCTCGTCAAGGTGGAGGTGGTGGGGGATCCCGAAACGCTCCTGCCCGACCCCCAGGAGACGCTGCGGGCCACGGCCCAGCTGGTCGCGGAGGGCTTCACCGTGCTCCCTTACAGCAGCGACGACGTGGCCCTCTGCCTGGCCCTGGCCCGGGCCGGAGCCGCCGCCGTGATGCCCGGCGCCGCCCCCATCGGCTCCACCCTGGGAGTGCTCAACCCCCACAACCTGCGGGCGATCATCGCCCGCTGCCCGGTCCCGGTCATCGTCGACGCCGGCCTCGGCGCCCCCTCGGAGGCCGCCCGGGTGATGGAGTGGGGAGCGGCCGGGGTCCTGGTCAACACCGCCATCGCCCACGCCCGGGACCCCGAGGCCATGGCCCGGGCCTTCGCCGCCGCCGTCAGCGCTGGCCGGGCCGCCCACCTGGCTGGCCCCGCCGCCGACGCCCCCGCCGGAGGCTACGGCGCCAGCAGCCCGACGGTGGGGATGCCGACCCCCGCCGGAGCCGGTAGCTGACGGCAGCCGAGCGCTCCTCGCGGGCCCGCTCGGGGCTGCGGCGGCGCGGCTGGGAGGGTTCGGACCCGGTCTCCGGGCGGGGTGAGACGGCTCTCCTGCGTTCGCTCGTCGAGCTGGCCGGTGACCGCTCGGGGGAGGACGTCGTCGTCGGCCCGGGGGACGACGCCGCCGCCTGGCATCCCCGGGGCACGGCCCTGGTCAGCTGCGACAGCCTGGTCGAGGGCGTCGACTTCCGGCGCGCGCACCAGACCCCCTACCAGGTGGGCTGGAAGGCCTGGCGCAGCGCCGTCTCCGACCTCGCCGCCATGGGCGGCCGGGCCCGGCTCGGGCTGGCCAGCGCCCTCCTGCCAGCCACCACCTCCGCCCACGCCGTGGAGGCGGTCCAGCTGGGACTGG
>JASHRA010000041.1 GCA_030038765.1 Candidatus Dormiibacterota bacterium
GGCCCGGGGCCGGCTCGCCCGCTGGGTCCGGCCCCAAGCGTCTGGACCGGGTGGCGAGCGCTTCGAGTTCGTCACCGGCGGGATGGGCGGGAACTCCGGTCCTCTGTCCGCTGTCTGGGCCGGCTGGAGCCGGGTCCGCCCTGGCCTGGACGGCATCGATCGGCTCCACTTCGCCTGCAGTGGCGCCAGCTGGACCCCCCGCCTCTGACTGACGCGGCCGCCGCCACCGTTCCGGAGAGAGGAACGGCCCTGGCGCCGCGAGCGGGACTCAGAGCTGCAGCGACTTGGGGACCAGGAACTCCTCCAGGCCGTAGCGGCCGAACTCGCGGCCGTGGCCCGAGAGCTTCACCCCTCCGAAGGGGGCGGTGAGGCTGAAGGCCCCGCCGTTGACCTCCACCGTTCCGCAGCGCATGTGGCGGGCGAAGTCCAGGGCGTGCTCCTGGTCGGCGGACCAGACCGCGCCGGCCAGCCCGTAGGGGGTGCCGTTGGCGATCCGCAGGGCCGCCTCCTCGCTCTCGTAGGGGATCACCGAGAGCACGGGCCCGAAGATCTCCTCCTGGGCGATCACCATCTCCGGCTCGACGTCGGCGAAGACGGTGGGCCGGACGTAGAAGCCGCGCTCCAGCCCCGCCGGGGGCTCGGCCCCGCCGGCGGCGAGGCGGGCCCCGGCCTGCACTCCTTGGCGGATGTAGCTGCGCACCCGCTCCAGCTGCCGGGACGAGGCCAGCGGCCCCAGCCGGGTGGCCTCGTCGAGGGGGTCCCCCGGGGCCAGCTTGGAGGCCGTTTCCGCCGCCACCTCGACGGCCCGCTCCTGGAGCCGGCGGGGCACCAGCAGCCGGGTCAGGGCGGTGCAGGTCTGGCCGGCGTTGAGGAAGGCGTTGTAGACGCAGAACTTGGCCGCCTTCTCGATCTCGGCGTCGTCCAGGAGCACGCTGGCCGACTTGCCCCCCAGCTCCATGGTGAGGGGTGTGACCCGCTCCGCCGCGAGCCGGGAGATGCGGCGCCCGGCCCGGGTGGAGCCGGTGAAGGAGATGTGGTCGACGAGGCGGTGGCAGACGAGCCGCTCGCCGGTGCTCGCACCGTACCCGGTGAGGACGTTGAGCGCGCCCCCGGGGAGGCCGGCATCGGCCGCGATCTGGGCCAGCGTGAAGGCGGTGAGGGGGGCCACCTCGCTGACCTTGAGCACCACCGTGCAGCCCGCCGCCAGCGCCGGCGCCAGCTTGGCCACCACCTGCTGCAGGGGGTAGTTCCAGGGCGTGATCGCGGCCACCACCCCGGCCGGCTCCCGGAGCACGCGCACGTTGCCCACCTCCTCCTCGAGGGGCTCCCGGCGGGCCGCCTCCACCGTGCCGGCGATGATCTGGAGCGGGTTGCCGACCTGGATGGCCCGGGAGTGCCGGATCGGCGTGCCCACCTCGCGCGAGATGCTGGTGGCCAGCTCCTCGGTGCGCTGCGAGATCCCCTCGGCGATCCGCTCCAGCACTGAGGCACGCTCCTCGATGGGCGTCCCGGACCAGCCCGGGAGCGCCGCCGCGGCCGCCTCCACGGCCTCCTCGAGGTCGGCCTCCGAGGCCTCCGGGACCTCGGCCAGGGGCTCGCCGGTGGACGCCTCCTCGACCTCGATCAGCCGGCCCGACGAGGCCGGCACCCAGCTGCCCCCGATGAAGAGGCGGTATTCGAGGCGGGCCTCAGCCAAGACCGGCTCCCGAGGCCTCCGGCCTCACCGGTGCAGCCTCCGACCGGGCCCCCACCAGCACCCGCTGATCCTACCAAGTGCCCTCTGGACGGCTGCGGGGGGGATCGGATAATGGGGTGGGAAGAGCAGGGAGGACAGGCCCATGCGACTCGCCAGGCTGGCCACCCCGGAAGGGCCTCGCTTCGCCGTCGCCGACTCCGCCGGGGAGTGGTCGGAGGACCTCCGCTGGCTCGACCTCGGGCCCGCCACCGACGGGCTCCAGGTCGCCCTGCTGGCCGGCGAGCGGCCCCCGACGGGGGCTGAGCTGGAGTCACCCGCGCGGCTCCTGGCCCCGATCCGGCCCCGCCGCATCCTGGCCGTGGGGCGCAACTACCTGGCCCACGCCCAGGAGCGCTCGGAGCAGGCCCCGGACCGGCCCATCGTCTTCGTCAAGCTGAGCTCGGCCGTGATCGGACCGGGGGAGCCGGTGCGCATCCCGCCCGAGCACCGGGACGCCGTGGACTACGAGGGGGAGCTGGCGGTCGTGATCGGTCGCCCCGGGCGCCGCCTGACCGAGGCCCGGGCCCTGGAGCACGTCGCCGGCTACACCGTGGCCAACGACGTGACCGCCCGCGACGCCCAGGACCGGATGCTGCAGTGGAGCCTGCCCAAGAGCCTGCCCAGCTTCGCCCCCCTGGGCCCCTGCCTGCTCACCGCGGACGAGCTCCCCGACCCCCAGGCGCTCAGCATCGAGACCTGGGTCGGGGGGGAGCTCCGGCAGCGGGGCGAGACCCGGGACATGATCTTCCCCGTGGCCCAGCTGGTGAGCTTCATCTCCCAGTTCATCGACCTGGAGCCGGGGGACGTGCTGGAGACCGGCACACCGGCGGGCACGGGCTGGAGCCAGAGCCCCCGGGCCGTGCTCCAGCCGGGACAGGAGGTGGAGGTGCGCATCCCCCCGATCGGAGTTCTCCGCAACCCCGTGCAGTTGGAGCAGGCGGCGCTGGGCGACTAGCCCGGGCCGCTGGTCTATTCCCGTGCGCAACGAGAGGCAGCTGGCGCCCTGGCTGGTCGGGGCCACCATCGAGGCGGTGGGCAAGGTCTCGCCCCGCCACCCCGAGCGGGGCCGGGCCAAGCAGCACCGCATGCCGCGCTCGGAGCGCCGCCAGCAGCTGCTCCAGGCCTGCCTCGTCGCCTTCGCCCGGGACGGCCTGGAGATGACCACCATGGACTCCATCGCCACCACCGCCGGCGTCAGCAAGCCGCTCGTCTACCGCCACTTCCACAACCGCCACGAGGCCCTGGAGGCGGTCGTCGAGCGGGAGAGCGAGCGCCTCCTGGAGCGGCTCGGGATCGTCCCCGGCGAGACCCGCCAGCCCAGCTTCGAGGCGCTCACCACCACCTTCTTCACCTTCGCCGCCGAGTCGCCGGCGTCCTTCCGCCTGCTCTTCCAGCTGGTGGACGCCGCCGCCGGCGCGGCCAAGCGTCGGGTGGACCGGCTCCGGTTCCAGGTGGGCAGGGTCCTGGTGCTGGCCCTGCTGGCCTCGGCCGACGCCCGCGAGTCGGAGCGCCTTCCGCGCGAGGCGGCCGAGTCGGCCTGGCTGGCCGCGATCGTGAGCTCGATCGTGGAGGGCGTCGCTGGCGGGGTCGGTCGGGGCGAGGACCCGAGCCGCAGGGCGGGTGCGCTCTGCCGCCTGATCCGGCCCGAGGGGCTGGTGGCGGCCCTGCTGGAGGCCTCCCCGATGGAGCCGACGGCGCCCACCAGGGAGCGGGGCCGCCGGGTTTGAGGGCGATCCCGGGAGCGTCCCGCGAGCTCGCCGGTCCCACCCGCATCACCGGCTCCGCCGGGTCGGGCAAGACCGAGCAGCTGGTGCTGCTGGCCGCCGATTGGCTGGCGCAGGGCGGCGACCCGCGGCGCCTGGTGGCGGTGGTGCGCAGCCGGGAGGGGGAGGAGCGCCTCCGCCAGCGCATCGAGGCGCGCCTCAGCCCCGCCCACCCCAGCCCGCAGGTGGTGACCCACGAGGGCCTGGCCCGGCTGGTGCTGGAGCGGATGGGGAGCGGGCCCGAGGAGGGCGAGATGCTGGCCCCGGGCGCGCGCTGGCTGGTCATGGCCGAGGCGCTGCGCCGCACCCGGGAGCGGCTCCCCAGGCTGGGCCGCCTGGCCGACTCCCCGGGCTGCGTCGACGACGCCCTGGAGCTGGTCTCGGCGACGCGGCGGGCCCTGGTCGGGCCCGGGCTCCTGGCGGAGAGGATCCTGGGCCAGGGCCAGGTCTCCGAGGCCGTGGCCGAGGTCCCGGTGCTCGCCGCCGCCTACCAGGGGCTGCTCCAGGAGACGCGCTCGATGGACACCCAGGACCTCCACTCCCGAGCCCTGGAGCTGCTCCTCCAGGAGCGGGCCGGGCTCCGAGGCTGGGCCGACCTGCTGCTGGTGGACGAGGCGGAGGACCTGAGCCCGGCGCAGTGGTACCTGGTCCGGGAGCTGGGGGAGAGGCTGACTCCGCCCCGGCGGCTGGTCCTGGCCGGGGACTGGTCGGAGTCGACGCCGGGCTTCCGGGGCGCGTCCAGCGAGACCTCCAGCCGTCCCCTGGTGGAGTACTTCCCGAGCCAGCTGGCCCCCGCCGAGTGGCCCCTGGGCGACGCCCTGCCGGCCTGGGCCCGCGCCACGGCGGAGTCGCTGGGGGTGGCCAGCGAGGAGACCCCGTCCCTGCTGCCGCTGCCGGAGGCGGCCTTCCGGGTGCCCGCCCCCGAGATCGCCGTCTGGGCCGCCGAGGACGAGGGCCGGGAGGCGGAGGCGGTGGCGCGCGAGCTCCGCCGCCTCCGCCTCGACGAGGGACTCCCGTACTCCCAGTGCGCCGTCCTCTTCCCCTCCGGCAGCGGTGCCCCCCAGGCTCTGCTGGCGGCCCTCTCCGAGCTCGCCGTGCCCCACCGCTGCGGCGCCCTCCAGGCCGCCGAGGCGGTCGCCCGCGAGGTCCTCCTGGGCTGGCTCCGCTGCCTCGCCCACGGGGATGACGACAGCCTCCTGGAGGCTGCCCTGACCCAGGGGCCGGGACGGCTCGAGCCCGCCTCGCTGCGTCTGCTGGTGCGGCTCGCGGCGAGCTCCGGGTGCTCGCTCCAGGAGGCCTTCTGGGAGCGCCTGGAGGGGGCCGACCTGGCCCCTGTGGAGGACAGGGCCGCAAGTGCGTCGGAGGCGTCCGGGAGCCGCCTCAGCGGGGCCCGGGCGGCCCTCGCCGGGGCCGGGGTGGGGCCGTCCGCGACCCTCGCGTGGCTCTCCGGGGCCTCCCTGCTGGACCTCGTGGGCCGGCTCGAGCGCGGCTCCGGACTGGCCCTGGCGGCACTCCGGGACCTGGGGCTGGCCCGGGGCCTGGCCGGGGTGGCGGCGGCCGCCGCCCAGGTGGTGGAGGCCGAGCGCCGCCTGGGCCGGGACCGACTCCCGCTCTCCGAGTGGCAGGAGCGGCTGGAGCTGGTGCTGCGCCGCGGCGGCGGCGCCGGGAGCGCCCCCGGCGACGGGGAGGAGGTGGAGGTGCTGACCACGCGTGAGGCCAAGGGGGGGCACTGGCAGCGCGTCTTCCTCATCGGCTGCAACTCCGACCGGCTCCCGGCCCGGCCCGACCAGAGCGGTCTGCTCGCCCCCGAGGAGGCCGAGGAGCTGGTCCGCATCCTGCCCGAGCTGGAGGACGTGCTGGCCACCCCGGAGCGGCGCCAGGACGCTGAGGGCCGGCTCTTCCTGGTGGCCCTGACCCGTGCCGGCCTCGGCGTCACCTGCAGCTGGGCGCTCCGCCGCGACGGCCGCCCGGCGGAGCGCTCGCCCTTCCTCGACGCGCTCCTGAGGGCCGGGGCCAGCGAGCGGCCGGCACCGCGGGCGGGGCTGGTGAGCCGGGAGGACCTGGTGGTCCGGCTGGCCCTCGAGGCTGGGGGTCCGGTGCTGCCGGAGCTGGGCCCGGAGGTGGCGCAGCTCCGCCACCAGCTCCGCCCCTGGGACCCGGTGCAGGGGGGCGGCGTGCGGCTGCGCCAGCCCCTGCGGCTCAGCGCCACCGGGCTTCGGAGCTGGCTCGCCTGCCCCCGCCAGTTCCTCGCCGACCGGCTCGTCTCCTACCCGGAGGAGTCGCCCGCCGCCCTGCGCGGCACCGAGGCCCACCTGCTCCTGGAGCGCGCCTATCGGGAACGGCAGCGCTGGGCCGGCAGCCCCGAGCGCTTCCGCGCCTTCTGCAGCGAGCTGATCGAGACCGAGATCCTGCCCCGGCTGCGCGCTGAGCTCGCCGACCGCATCGAGCTGGAGGCGGCCCAGCTCTGGCTCCGGCGCGCCGTCGAGCGCTGGGCCGCCCTGGTCGTCGCGCCCGGCCCGGCGCAGGCGGGGGAGCCCCTGGCGGAGGAGGTCCACTTCGAGCTGGAGCGGCCCGGCTGGACCCTGAGCGGCGTGGTGGACGCCATCTGGTCCCAGGGTGACGGCTCCCTCGAGGTGGTGGACTACAAGTCCGGTGCCAGCGCCAGCGACGCGGCGGTGCGGAAGGCCGTCTTCGGCGGCCCCGAGGAGGGGCCCAGCGACTGGCAGCTGCCGCTCTACCTGCTGGCCGCGCGCGAGGGCGCCCTGGACGAGCGGCTGGCCGACCGCATGCCGGACCGGATCCGCAACTGGTACCTGGGGCAGGAGCCCAGCCGACGCCCGCCGGGGCGGCTCAAGGCCGCCGGCTTCACCGTCGTCCAGGGTGACGAGGGCCGGCCGGGAGAGATCACCACCGCGGAGCTGGAGCGGATCTCGCAGGAGCTGGATCGGCAGGCGGAGCTGATCGCCCGGGGCGAGTTCCCGGCCCTGCCCCGGCACGACCACTACACCTGTCTCGCCCGGGGCGGCTGCGTGGCCGGCTTCTGGTGCGACGGGCAGGCCTCGGTGGGACGGGATCTGACCCTCCCCGTGCCCAGACCGTGAGGGCCGAGCGCGCCCCGGCGCCGGCACCGGGGCTCAACCGGGAGCAGATGCGCGTCCTGGAGGCCCTCGGCCGGGGTCCCGTGAAGGTCGCCGCCGCGGCCGGGAGCGGCAAGACCAGCACCCTCGCCGGGCTCTACGCCCGGGCCCTGGAGACGGGCATCCCACCCTCTCGGATCCTGGCCGTCAGCTTCACCAACATGGCCGCAGCCGATCTCCGCCACAAGATCGCGGGCGCGCTCCAGCGTGACTCCGGCCAGAGCCTCGAGGAGGTGGAGCGGGCCCTGGCGGGGGCCTGGATCGGGACCTTCCACCAGCTCGTCCACCGCCTCCTCCGGGAGCAGAGCTACCTGGCCGGCTACCGGCGCGAGCTCGTGCTCTGCGACGAGCTGGACGCGGCCCAGCTGCGCCAGGAGGCGGAGCGGCGACTGCGCGCCAGCCCGCCTCCGGCCGGCTCCTGGTCGCGGGAGCTGGCGCCCCCGGCCGACGCCGACGTGCTGGGGCGCCTCTTCCGCGGCGCCGTCGGGGCCATGAACCGGATCCGCTCCACCGCCACCAGCTCCGAGGCCTGCGAGGAGAGCTCGCTGCGCGCCTACCGGGAGTTCGCCCAGGGCGGCGACCAAGAGGCGGAGCTGGCCTGCCACCGGCTCGCCCTCCGGCTCACGCTGAGCGTCTGGCGCGACTACGAGGCCCTGCTCGCCGCGCGCGGCCTGATCGACTTCGACGGGCTGCTGCGGGAGGGGCTCCGGGCGCTGCGGGAGTCCTCGCGGCTGCGTCACTGGTGCCGCCAGAACTTCCGGCTGGTGATCGTCGACGAGTACCAGGACACGAGCGCCCTGCAGGAGGAGCTGGTGGCGGAGCTGACCGGCCCCGACGGCGTCAGCCTCTTCATGGTGGGCGACGCGCGCCAGTCCATCTACGCCTTCCGGGACGCCAAGCCGGGGGTGATGGCGAACGCGCCGGGGGCGGTGCTGCCGCTCTTCCGCAACCACCGCTCTCGGCGGCACATCCTGAGCGCCGCCGACCACGTCATCCGGGCCGACGAGCAGTTCCGCGGGGACCTCGCCATGGAAGCCCACCGCGGGGCCGAGAGCTCCCTTCCCGTCTACCTCGGCACGGCGGACGGCCCGGAGGCCGAGGCGGAGGCCATCGCCGCCCTCCTGGAGACGCTCCACGCCGAGGGCGTCACCTACCCCGACGGGAGCGTGCAGGGCTTCCGCTGGCGCGAGATGGCGGTCCTGGCCCGCACCGTGGGCCAGGTCGGCCCCCGCCTGGAGGAGGCGCTGAGGGCGCGGGGGATCCCCTTCCAGAACGACAGCGGGGGGCTGCTGCAGAGGCCCGAGGTCAAGGACCTGCTCGCCCTGCTGCGGCTGGCGGCGGACGAGTCGGACGACCTCGCCTGCCTGCGCGTGCTGCAGTCCCAGGTGGGCCGGCTGCCGGACCGGGCCCTGGGGGCGCTGCTGCCGGCGGCGGGGGAGGGGCGCCCCGCGCTGGCCCTGCGGCTGCGCCGCCACC